>JAAYYY010000431.1 GCA_012515125.1 Chloroflexota bacterium | reverse complement strand
GCTGCCGCCCACCGGTGGCCGTTATCCTGCCGGGTAACGATCGTGTTGTTGTACACCTTCCACCAGGACGTTTTGTTGCCCTGGTCGTGATCTGGAAACGGACTGCCGATGGTCCAGACCGGCCAGTTATCCTCGCGATAATTGCCGGGACGCCCGCCCCGGCGGTAGGCAGCGTTGTCGATAACATTGTGGTGAATGTAGACGTGACCCGGCTGCTCCTCGGAGCCCAGGTTGGCGATGCCGCCCATCACCTGCCAGAGAAGATTGTGGGCCACTTCGACGTTGCTGATTCCTCTCGAGAGGTTGATGGCATCATCGCCGCTGTTCACAAAGACGTTGTCCGTGATACGTGTATCCGTCGTGCCGTCTTCGAGCGTGATGCCGTCAAAAACGTCGCGAAAGACGGAGTCGTGAATGTGCGACCCCGACAGCGAGCCGGCAATGGCCGCCGACTGGAACTCCGGATAGGCTTCGCCGACCTCCTGATCCCGGTTCTTGACGTCGGTCCAGTAGACGTGGGGCGGTAGCCCGTTGGTGAACTCGCAGCGGTCGATTTCCAGCGCATGGACGTTCTCCCGCAGAACCAGCCCCCTGTTGCCATAGCGCATCCGGCATCCACTGAGGGTGATGTGGCTGCCGCTGCGCACGTCCATCAGGTACGCGGCGTGCGCCATCTCTACATTTTTGAGCTGCAGGTAACGGGCGCCGTCGAGCCGGAAAAGCGTGCCGGCGAAAAAGATAGCCAGCCGGTTGTGATTGGGATCGGGATCAACCGGCACCGGCGCCATCGCGTTGCCCTGGGCATCCGTCAGATCATGCGGATTCGGCGCCAGCCGGATGTAGATGTGACCATCCTCGCGTAGCTGTAGTCCCGGTCCTACGTAGACCGGCTCCATCCCGTTGATGGGGTCATAGCGCGACGATTCCAGATTCGCGGCGGCGTCATAGGCCACCAACTGGATATCGTCGTCGAGCAGCCACCCGCCCACGAATCCTTCGTGGTCGGGAAAGCGCCGGCGGCTGCGATAAAGGCCGGTGTCGCCGTCCACCAGCTCCCATTCGTCGTTGGGCGCCTCCCGGTAGTACGGCACGCCGCCGTCGATGATGGGCCTCTCTCCAGGATAGGCCTGGATCGTAATCGGGGCAGTTGCCACTCCCTGCAGCGCGATCTCTATTCCGCTTTCGTAGTAGACGCCGCCCCGCAGATGGAGCACGTCGCCGGGGCGCAGCTCGCCCAGCGCGTGACCAATACTCTGCCACGGGCTCTCCAGGCTGCCGCTGTTCTGATCATTCCCGCCGGGCGATACGTAGTACGTCGCTGGCGGTCGCTCCGGCGCCATCCACCGGCTGAGCAACAGCAGGGCCAGCAGGAGAACGGCCAGGACCGCCAGAATGGTTCGCCGAACCATCCTTAACCTGCCCACAAGAAACCGCTGCCGACTACTTCAGCCAGCCGGCCGAGCATCAGCCCGTCGCCCTTTAGGGCGGCCTCAATCCCGCTGTCCTCGCCATCGGTGATCAGCACCCTGGCAGCAACGGCCGGCTGTTGCACAAGTTGATCGAATACGGTAATCGCCTGTCTGACGAAGCGAGTCACCTGCGTTTTGGATCGGTCCGGGAGCCGGCTGTGGCCCCTCTCCACGATCCGCTCGACCAGCAGCTCTTCCGGCTGGCGCAGGTAGACGACGACATCGGGAAGGGGCACGATAGCCGCAAACTCAGGGATCAGCGCCGGGTCCACAGCGGCCGAGGCATGCACGAACAGGTTGTGCGCTATCTGTAACGTCCCTTCGTCAACCAGGATCACCTGCCGGTTGCTGCTCCGGCGCCGGATGATTTCATATACGCCTAGCTTCTTCAGCACGTTTCTCAGCAACTGCAGCCGTTCCACGCGTGGAATGGAGAGCCGGAAGAGAACCAGTGCGGCGAAACGGTAGAGCGCCCGGTTCTTCCGCCAGGTGAGCAGGCTGGCGAGCAACCCGACGCCGTTCACCAGAAGGCTTCGCACCGGCCGGCTCCGGACCCACTGTAGGTGCCACTGCCTGAGCACGAACTCATCGCCCAGGAGGATCTCGACGCCCTGCTGGCGACAGGCCGCAAGGACGTTTCCCGCCAGGGTGGACTTGCCGGCGCTGGTGCATCCAATCAGCTCGATGTGCATCGCCGGGTCTCCTTGCCCGCGGGAGCGACAGGCATCTCCTTGTCTCGCGGGCTGTTCAGGTTATGCGTCCTGGTTGACCAGCCGGAAGTAGAGGGCTTCCTGGAAGGCGAGGACGATCCAGAGCTGGCGGTTATGGAACACCTGATGGGTCAGCGAATAGAGCAGGGCGGCGACCATGGCAGCCAGCAGGACGACGGCGACAAGCTGATGTGCGGCAGGGTAGCCTCTCTCTGAAAGCAGGAAGACGTTGACGGCCCTGAGCAGCGCCAGCAGGGCAAACAGAACCAGCCCCAGCGTGCCGAGCAGCCCACGCTCAACTGAAAAGGCGAGGAAATCATTGTGGAGCTGGTTATCCTCGCCGTCTACTACCCGGAAATTCTCGGGGCCAATGCCCCAGAGGAAGACGTTCTCTTCGACAAACACCGTCGCTCCGCGCTCCCAGAGGTCAAAACGCGACCCCGACGAGCGATCGACCCGTCCGACGATGATCCGTTCCAGATGGGTCTGGTAGCGCTGATTCTGACTGATGACCAGGAAGGCAAGGCCGCCGACAATCGTCGCGGCAACCGTCACGCGCAGAGCAGTGCTGGCGATGGCTGCAAAATGTCCCCTGGCGACCAGCAGAGCGAGCACCGCCGCCGTCCCACCGGCAAAAGCGACCACAGAGCCCATCGAGCCTGTCGCCAGCATCGTCGCCAGCAGGCACAGACCGAGAATGGCGCCCTCTCTGCGGGGCGGCCTGGCAAGCAACAGAGGAACGAAGCCTAATAGCTGGAAGAAGGCAGCGGAGTTAGCGTTGCTGAACAGTCCCGATGGACGATAGATCTCATACTGCGCCCTGCCCATGAGCGAGCCGATAAGCTGCCACAACGGCGGCCAAAGGAACTGCGCAACGATCAGCGCCCCGTGCAGCAGCACGATAGCCGACCAGAAGATTAGAACTCGGCGCATATCCCTGGCGTTCAGCCGCACGAGAGCGACAGCCAGCGTGATGAACCAGACGAAGGCGAAGAGCTCCTTCATCAGCACGACGAGGCTGTTCCGCGGAGCGGGAGCCGCGAACATGCTGGCGAAGCTGCCGACAAAGATCAGCCACATCGGAACGAGGTAGTAGAGGCTGATCATCTGCTTGCCGCGCGGGATCGAGAGCCAGACAACCGGCAGAAGCGCGGCCGTCCAGACATCCACCAGCGTTACGTTGAAGGGCAGCTTGAGCATCTCGGCGGGCAGGGCAACGAACATGCCCGCCAGCCAGATCAACGTTATGCGTCTGGAAAACGCGCTTTCCTGACCCGCCAGCGGGTCAGGGACGCCAGTCTGGACGGCCTCAGCCGGAGTTGGCTGGACTAGGGGATAACGCACGAGTCACTTCCCGAATCGGTAAAGGTCTGGCCTGCCACCGGTACAAACTCCCAGTCGTAGCCGGTCGCATGCAGCGTCAGCTTGAGCACGCCGTGGCTGGTGTTGTTACGGACTTGCAGATTGGCCGGCATGGAATCAAAGGAGCTGAGGCTTGCGCCCCCGGTGCCGATTGTGAACTGCCGGATGCCACGACCCGGGTCGGCAACGCCATCCGGGTTCTGCAATGCAAAGCGCTCATAGTAATGGCGATGGCCATTCAGCACGATGTCGGCCCCTGCCGAATAGAGCATGGTCCAGAAATCGCGCAGGTCTTCATCGCCGCCGTTGGAGCTGAACAGCGGCTCGTGGAAGATGGCGAGCGTACACGCTGCCGGATTCGCCGCCAGATCGGCCTGTAGCCACTGCCCCTGGGCGCTCGTCGGGCTACAGCCGCCAACCTGGCTGCAGTTGCTGTTCAGGACGACAATGTGCCAGGCGCCGGCGTTATAGCTGTAGTAGCCTTTGCCGGGCTCGCCGGCGGCTGCTCCAAAGTAAGCAAAGTGGCCGGCGGCGCCCGGCGTGTCGTATTCATTGTCTCCGAGGGCCGGTCGCGTGCGGGCCTTGTGGCGGCCCCAGGTAGGCTCGTAGCAGTTTGCGTAATCGGAGACCGAGCCTTCCGGATAGGCATTATCGCCGACGGTGAACACGAAGCCCGGAATGTTGTCGAGCAGTTGCGCTGTCAGATCGTCCTGCACACTGCCGCACTCGGCGATGTCGCCCGCGCCGACGAAGACCACCGAATCAGAGGATGGTGTGCTGCTGGGCGGTGGAGTCTGCGTCGGCGTTGCCGCCGGCCCCGAGCCGAACGTCAGGATCAGCTCCGGCGGAGGCGACCCTTCTCGCGAGCGGGTCGTCATACCATCCGAGCTGTCGGCCACAAGAACGAAGCTATAGCTGCCATTGCCTGTAACGTAGCCGGTGACGTCGTAGACTACCCAGGTGTCGGAAGGCACATTGCCGGCGTTGGCGAGGACAGAGGTAGTCGGCGCCGGCCGGTTGTTCCAGGTAATTCCGGTCTCAGTCCAGCTATTGTCGGTGCCGTAGACGCCCGGCCCATTCGAGGAGCCGTTGGTCACGAACAGCCGTAAGGTGGCGCTCTGTGTGGCGCCGCTTATGCCGGCAACGTCGAAGCGAAGGTAGCTCTGCTCGCCGGCATCCACAAAAAGTCTACGCAACGGGCCGCCGTTTGTGTTCGGCTGGCTCTCAAAGACGGGAGCGTCGGCTGCGGGGAGAAGGGTCAGCGTGCTGCCCGTGGGCGGCGTCGTCGGGCTGGCCGGCGCCGTCGGCGTGCTCGTGGGCGTTGCCGTGCTGGTCGGCGTTGGCGTCGGGCCGGTCGTCGGCGTACTTGTAGGCGTCGCCGTGTTGGTCGCGGTCGGCGTATTCGTCGGCACCGGAGTATTGGTTGGCGTCGGCGTAATCGTCGCCGTGGGCGTCGGGCCAGTGGCAAAGGTCAGGATCAACTCAGGCGACGGGTTCTTCTCGCGTGAGTTGAAGCGGACGCCGTCTGAACCATCCGGCAGGAACACAAAGCTGTAGGTGCCGTTGCCCTGGACGTAGGAAGTTACATTGTATTCCACCCAGTTATCGGCCGTAATCTGTCCGACGTTGGCGATTGCGCCGGTGGTCGTCGCCGGCCCGTTGTTCCAGGTAATGCCGGTCTCGCTCCAGTCGTTGCTGGTGCCGTAGATACCCGGTCCGTTGGACGAGCCATTCGCCACGAAGAGACGAATCGTGGCGTTCTGGATGGCGCCGCTCACGCCGGTCACGTTGAAGCGAATGTAGCTGTGCTCGCCGACGTCGATGTCGAGTCTTGTCAGCGTGCCATAATTAGTATTCGGATTTGACTGTAGTACCCGCGCATCGGCCACGGCGGGCAGAACAAGCTGGCTGGTAACCGGCGTGTTCGTGGGCGTTGGCGTGTTAGTTGCCGTTGGCGTGTTCGTGCTCGTAGCGGTCGCGGTCGGCGTCGGGCCGGTGGTTGGCGTATGGGTCGGGGTAGAGGTCGGCGTGTTCGTTGCGGTTGGCGTCGGCGTTGCCGTGGGCCCTGTCGTCGGCGTGGGCGCGGGCGTGCCTACGGTGTCGCCCAGCCACAGCTCGTGCACTTTGCCGTCGTTCTCATTTGGATCGCTATCATTGTCCACGCCGCGGGCAGCCACGTAGAGATTCAGGTCCGACGGGTTCTGGCTTCCAGGAGCCAGAGCCAGCCCAGCCGGTTTCCTGGCATCGGCTGCCGATATATCGATCGTCTGAACAAGATCGCCATCCACCGTCAGCTCAAAGAGTGTGTCGGCCGGCCGGCCGACGGCGTAGAGATAACCGGTGGTCGGGTTAAAGACGATGCCTTCCGGATCGTCCAGGCCCAGGCTCAGGGTATCAAAGCTGCTCGCCTGATCGTCGCCGGCAGGAGGAACACCATCAAAGACGCCGTTAGCGCCGGGCGAAAGGCGGTAGACTTCCCGGTTGGCGCCGTCGATGATGAACAGGTGCCCGCTACCCGGGTCATAAGTAACGCCTTCGGGGTCTCTGCTCTCGAAAGCGGCGGTACGTATCATCGTCACGCTGTCGTCGGCCGTATTGATAAGCCCGTCGGGCCCGGGATCCAGCTCATAAATCGCGCGCGTTCCTGTATCGTCGCCGATAAACAGGTGTCCGTTCAGCGGATTGATGTCAACTCCGGTGGGCTCGTCGGAGAAGGAAGTCGTCGAATAGGTGTCTGCCAGGCTGCCCGACAGCGTGGACTCAAAAAGATTGAAGCCCTCATAGATGGGCATTTCGTTGACTTCGCCATCGCTGATGAGCAACGTCCCCGAGTTGGGTAGAAAGGCAATCCCCGACGGGTCAGGACTGGGCGGGTCAAATAGTGAAGTCTCGAAGGTGCGAATCAGGACGGCTTCGTCCGTCGTCGCTGCGATTTGAACCGGCTCTTCAAAGGTGATCTCCACGATATGCCCCGGATACGAGGCCGCCACGTCGCGGACTTCCAGCGAGTCTGGCAATACGGACTGGGAGGACGTGAGGCCACTGTCGGCAATGTACAGGTTAAGCAGGGATGGATCGTCGGTCAGGTCGCCGCTGGGGGCGAAGACCATACCCTGGGGATTGCGCAATGTCACATCGGCAAGCTCGCGAACGGCGACGATCTCTCCTCTCTGGGTCAGCTCGTAGACAGCCTTCTGCGAGAGACTGAGGATGTGCACATGGCCGCTCCTGGGATCGAGGGCCAGCCCACGCAGCTCGCCCCGCATTGCCGCCGGCAAATCGACGCCAGAAACGGTCGCTTCGCCAAAGGCGCCGTCCGCTCCGGGCTGTACACGCACAAGCTGGGCATCGGCGGCATCCAGGATGAATAGGACACCGCTGTCGGGCGCTACCGCGATGCCGGCCGGATCCTCGACACCTAGCTGGCGCGCGTCGTGATAGCTGATCTGCCGGGTATCGAGGCCACCGGCCGGCGTGCCGCCCACGGTGACAATACGCCTGCCCGACGGCCGGTAAATAAGCAGCCGGTTGAAGTAGGCATCGAACGTCACGTTAATGGGCTCCTGGATCGGGGTCGCGATCCTGGCCGATCCAACCTGGTCCCCGAAACCGTTGAGCCGGTTTAGTTCCGTCGTCGCGGCGGCTACGCCTTCGGGCTGCGCTTCGACGACGTGAAGGCTCTGCGCGCGTGGCGAGAAGGCCAGCCCGGCCGGGTTGCTGACCCCGGTCTGTTCCTCTTCCAGCGCCCGCACCAGCCTGGCGTCAGCCGTATTCACCTGGCCCTGTGCCGGCACGCTTTTCCAGAACGAGAAGGCGCCAAACAGGCCAAGCAGGATCATCGTAG
This sequence comes from Chloroflexota bacterium, assembly GCA_012515125.1. Classification (GTDB taxonomy): domain Bacteria; phylum Chloroflexota; class Anaerolineae; order Promineifilales; family Promineifilaceae; genus JAAYYY01. The sequence goes on along the minus strand of JAAYYY010000431.1, from coordinate 7,099 downwards.
AGACGAATGAGTTTCTTTTCCAATTAGAGTGGGTCATTCCATACCTGCTTCCAGTCCTATATTTATCCGTCGCCAGAGTAAAACTCAGTGCAGCCTATCGGGGGGTAACAAAGGCGCCCGGGTGGCTTCCGGGCGCCTGTCGGCAATAGCCGGCCTTGTCGGTATTCGCCTTTCAGACACCGGCCTACTGAGAACTTCTTGAGGGTGGTTATCCTGGACTAAAGGCCGGTGAGCAACGGCGGCTGGCCGCGTTCCACCCACCGCCCGCCGTTTTTAGTAGCGTCGAATGATCAGCATATCTACTCTCCGGAGCGTAGGCTACAACAGAGAAGATGTGTCGATTCCGATCAGAGCACGAGTTGATCCTGCCACGAGGGCTAGGGGATGCTCCTCGTCTAATTTGTATACTGCTAGAGTATGCTCGCCTTTAGTTTGTAGAGTGTCGGCCAACAGCCAACCAATCCAGATAAATGGACGAAGTGGCAGCGAGGAGGAGATGATGAAGTTGCGGTATTTATGTTTGGTCGTGGCGGTCAGCGGACAATGGTGGGACCGCTAGCGAAACTGGATACCCGTAATCATAAGAGATGGCCCATTTAATGTCAATAGGGGTGCGAGCCAGCCTCCCCCTCACGCTCGCCGGTTCCGGGGTTCCGGCTGAGAAGAATGATGGCCTTCCGGCCGTTATGATAACTGGCTCCGATGTGACTATGCGCCAGCGAACTTGCCCAGAATCAGCGTTGCATTATGGCCGCCCAACCCAAAGCCGTTGCTCATCGCCACCTGCAGGGAAGCCGGGCGCGCCTCGTTGGGCACGTAATCCAGATCGCAGTCGGGGTCGGGAGTCTCGTAGTTGATCGTGGGCGGGATCAGGCCGGCGTTCATCGCTTTGAGCACGACCAGCGCTTCGAGGGCGCCCGCCGCGCCGAGCAGGTGACCGTGCATAGACTTGGTGCTGCTCACGGGCAGGTCGTAGGCCCGCTCGCCAAAGAGCTTCTTGATCGCCGCGGTCTCGGCATTGTCGTTCATTTTGGTGCCGGTGCCGTGGGCGTTGATGTAATCGACGTCGTCTGGCGAGAGGCCGGCGTCGTCCAGCGCGCGCTGCATCGCCAGAATAGCCCCCGAGCCGCCGGCCGCAGGCATGGAGATGTGGTAGGCGTCGGCGCTGGTGCCATAGCCGAGGATTTCGCCGTAAATGGTCGCGCCCCGGGCCAGCGCGCTGTCCAGCCTCTCCAGGACGAGGATGGCCGACCCTTCGCTGGTAACGAAGCCATCGCGATGCAGATCAAAGGGGCGCGCGGCGCGTTGGGGGTCGCCATCGTAAGTCGAGAGGGCGCCCATGACGATAAAGGAGGCCAGGGCCAGGGGTACGATACAGGACTCGCTGCCCCCGGCAAGCATGGCGTCGGCCTCGCCGCGCTGGACGATACGCGCCGCTTCGCCGATAGCGTTGTTGCCGCTGGCGCAGGCGGTGGCGACGGCCATGTTCGGCCCGCGCAGCCCGTGGGTGATGCTCAACGCCGCAGCCGGTGTATCTGGCAGCATCATGGGCATGAAGAAGGGGCTCACGCGATCCGGTCCCTTCTCGTTGTAGGCGTTGACGCCCTCGACGATGGCCGCCAGCGCGCCGACGCCGCTGCCCAGGACGACGCCAATCCGTTCCCGGTCGGGTCCGGCGCCGTTGTCCAGCCCGGCGTCGGCCAGCGCCTGGGCCGCTGCGGCGAGCGCCAGCTGGGTGACCCGGTCCAGGCGCCGGGCGTCCTTGCGGCCGAAAAGGGCCACCGGATCGAACTCTTTCACTTCGCCGGCAAAGCGGCTCCTCAGGTTGCTGGCGTCAAACTGGGTAATGGGGCCGATGCCGCTGGCCCCACGGGCGATCTGCGCCCAGGTGCTCTCGGGATCGTTGCCCAGCGGATTGTACGTACCCAGTCCGGTAACGACGACACGTCGCATAAGCTTCCTCTCTTGTCTAGGGCTCGCGTTATGGTGACAGGCGATGCAGCCGGATAAGGCGTGATTAACGCTGCCCATTATATAACCCGGCGGCCGGGGTGACGATACGGGATCAGTGGATAGTTGTCGGTGGGCAGTTGGAAGTTGGTGGATGGCGCTTCCAACTGCCCACCGACAACCGATCACCGCTCCCGATTGAACCAGCGCTCGACCAGCTCGGCAAGGCGGTTGTGCGGCTGGCGGATGACGGTGCAGGCGGGTAGCGCATCGAGGAAAGCCTGCCCGTAGCGGCGGGTGAGCACGCGCTTGTCGAGCACGACGACGATGCCTTCGTCGTCCCGGCGGCGGATGAGCCGGCCAAAGCCCTGGCGGAAGCGCAACACCGCCTCGGGGATGGAGTATTCGAAGAAAGGACTGTCGAAGGTCTCGGAGCGGGCGGCGAAGATAGGATCGCTGGGCACGTCGAAGGGCAGGCGGGCAATGAGGACGGCCTGCAGCGCATCGCCGGGTACGTCTACTCCCTCCCAGAAGCTGCGCGTGCCGAGCAGGACGGCGCGGCTATCGGCGGCCTTGAACTGCGCCAGAAGCTGCTGGCGAGAGATGCCGTCACCCTGACTGAGCACGGCAATCTGGCTCTCCGCCAGCCGGCGGCTGATCGCCTGCGTCGTCTCGCGCAGCTGGCCGTAGGAGGTGAAGAGGGCCATCGTCCGCCCGCCGAGCGCGCAGGCCACGGAGACGATTGCCTCCTCGACAAAGCGCTGGTAGCCGGGCTGGTTAGGCTCGGGCATGTCGCGCACCAGGTAGAGCAGGGCGTTGCGCTGGTAGTCGAATGGACTGCCCACGGCAAGGTCGGCGGCATGGTCAGCGTGTAGCCGCTGGCGCAGATAGCTGAAGTCCACCTGCCCGTTGCCGCCCGCCGCAGCAGTGCGAAGGGTGGCCGAGGTCAGAATCACCGTCTCTTTTTCACGAAAGATGTGTTCCTCGACCAGCGGACCGATGTCGAGCGGCGCGGCGTGCAGCGACAGCCAGTTGCGGCTCAGCTCGGCCCAATAGATCATGCTCTCGTCCGGATCGGCGATAATTGCATGGACCTGCATGACAGTGGTGTCGAAGCTGTTGGCCAGACCCTGCAGTGCGCCTTCCAGGTCTTCAGCCCCTTCCAGATCGTGGTTGTAGGCAATGTCACTCACCCCATCGGCCAGATCATGCAGCCCCTTACCGATCGCCGTCAGGTGGGGCTGCAGGTTGGTCCAGGCCATCTCGACGTGCTCCCAGGCCGGCTGCGTGCGGATGGATGGCTGGATGCGGATCTGCTGCGTGTACTGGGCGTTGGGGTTGGCGTAGTCGAGCAGGAAAAACTCCAGGGTATCGAAGAACTCGTCGAGACGTTCCCGCGCTGCCTGGGCGGTGTCGCGGAGCTGTCCGGCATAACCCTCCACCATTTCGCTAACCTCCGGCGGCAGCTCGGCGCGCACGCGGGCCTGCAGGTCGGCGACGAGGCCGCCGTCGTTGTTCTTGATCTGGTCGAGCAGCGTCTCCAGATATCGCCGGTCGGCGCGGAAGCTGAGCCCGTCGGTGACCGCCGCTTCCAGATGATGGGCCTCATCCACGATAAGGTCGGCGTAGGAGGGAAGGACACGGTTGCCTGCGGCAACGTCGGCCAGCAGCAGCGAGTGGTTGACGACGAGGATGTGAGCCTGCTCGGCCCGGCGACGGGCCACGTACAGCGGGCAGCGCTCTTCCATACAGTGCTCCATGCGGCAGCCGTCATTCTCGGCGCTCAGCCGCTGCCAGGCCATCCGCTCGCCCGGCGTGCGCAGGCTTAACTCGCCCACGTCGCCAGTTTGCGACTGGGGCAGCCAGACGAGGATGCGCGCGTATAACGCCATTTCGTCAGCGTTGCCTGGGCCCATGTGCTGCATCTGGCGGAAGAGGCGGGTGCAGAGATAATTACGCTTTCCTTTCAGGAGCGCGGCGCGCAGGGGGAAGGGCAGGAGCGATTGGAGCTGGGGCAAATCCTTGGTAATCAACTGGTCCTGCAGGTTGATCGTGTTGGTGGAGATGACGACACGGCGGTCGTTCTCGTGCGCCCAAAAGGCCGCCGGCAGGAGGTAGCCGATACTCTTACCCGTACCGGTGCCGGCCTCGACGATGAGGTGCTGCCCCTGGTTGAAGGCGTTGGCCACGGCGGTTGCCATCTCCACCTGCTGAGGACGGTACTCATATCCTGGGAAGGCCCGGGAAAAGTTGCCCTCTGGCCCAAGCATACCGGCGACCATCTCGACGTCGATAGGGTCAGGCTCCTCCTTGGCGACAAGCGAGCTTCCCTGCAGAGGCGCCGGATCAAATAGCTTCGGCAGCCGCTGGGGCTGGCCGAAGGCGGTACGCCCCCGGCGGCGCAGAACCTCCTCGAAGAAAAGCGTCTCGGGCCAGCCGAGGTGCCGGCCGGCGGCGACAATCTCTGAGAGGATAGCCAGGTTGAGCGACTGCGCTTCGGCATAGAGGCGCTGCAGCAGGCGGGCCGTCAGCAGGGCATCGCCCAGGGCGCGGTGGGCCTGCACGCCCTCCGGGAGGGTGATACCGAGGGATAGGCAGAGGTCGGTAAGGCCATAACGCGCCTGGTTGAAGAAGAGGATGGAGGCGAGCGTCAGCGTATCCAGCCGGTGCTGGCGCAGGCCGACGTGCACCTGCTCCAGGAAGCCCATGTCGAAGGAGACGTTGTGACCGACGATGACGTCATCGCCGAAGAGCGAGCGGAGCTTTGACCGCAGGCTGAAGATGCCCGGCGCGTTCCTGACCATCTCCTGGGTGATGCCGGTCAGTTGAGTGATGAACGGAGGAATATCCCGGCCAGGATCGACCAGCGACGACCACTGATCCAGAATCTCCTGCTCGTCAAAACGGACGACGGCAATCTCGATGATGTCGTCGCGCTGGGGATCCAGCCCGGTGGTCTCGATGTCCACGGCGACATAGCTCTGCGGCATACGTTGCATCCTCGTGTGGCAGGCCTGCCGACCGGAATTGGGCCGGCGGACGCTTCCCAGTATAGCACAAAGTTTCGAATCGTCCGGTAAAGGTACGCCTGTCGTAGCCCCGGTGTGCTTGCGAAAAAAGGAAAGCCGATTACGATTGACAGTATGGCAGAACGACATGTCCTGGTGACGGGAGCGACCGGTTTCATTGGCGGGCGGCTGGCCGAGTGCCTCGCTCAGGAGCAGCAAAACAGGGTATCCGGCGCGGGACGCAACGCAAAGGTGGGCGCTGCCCTGCAGCAGAAAGGTGTGACGTTCAAACAGGCCGAGCTGCTGGACTTCAGCGCCATGCGCGTGCTGGTGGAAGGGAAGGATATCGTCTACCACGTGGCGGCCTGGCTGGGCGCGCGGCATGGCGGTAAAGATATGGCCTGGACGCTGAACGTCTATGCCACCATCCAGCTCCTGCAGATGGCGGCGGCGGCCGGCGTGCGCCGTTTCGTCTACGTCAGCAGCATAGCCGCCTATGGGCCGACCGGGCTGGACGTGGTCACGGAAGCCCATTCGGTGGACGTGCGCCAGGGGGTCGTCTATGGCCGGACCAAGGCCGAAGCGGAGCTGCAGGCCAGGCAAACGGCACGCGAGCTGGGCATCGAGCTGGTTATCGTCCGGCCGGGCATGGTCTACGGACCCGGCAGCTATGGCTGGACTGTGCGTATGACCGAGCTGGTGCAGAAGCGCGTGCCGGTCATCTTCGGCAAGGGCGACGGCTACGCCTATCCGGTATACGTCGACAATCTCGTCGATGCGCTGATCCTGGCCGGGAGCCAGCCGGGTGCCGCGGGCGAGGACTTTAACATTGTCGATGGCCCGGTCACCTGGCGGGAGTGGTTCGGCGCCTATGGCCGGCTCGCCGGGCGCAGGCCGGTAGCGGTGCCGCTCTGGGTGGGGCATGCAGCCTTACGGGCGGCCGAAATCCTGCCCGTTGGTCTGGGTGTGGACCGCAACCTGTTCGCCTACTACACGGCCAGGACCGTCTTTCCCACGGACAAGGCCAGGCAGCTCCTGGGTTACGAGCCACGAGTCAGCTTCGACGAGGGCATCGCCCGCGCCGGAGCGTGGATGCGGGAAGCCGGCTACCTTTCGTGATGCCGGCCCTGCTTATCGGGCTGGCGTTGCTGGCCGCCGGGCTCCTTCTCTACTGGCTGCTGGTCTCGACAGAGGGCGTCTTCCTCGGCCGGCGTGTCGTCGTCTGGCTTTACGATGTGACGGCTCATCGTTACGACCGGATCAAACAGTATGATCCGGCCGACGAACAGCTCCTCGTCGTCAGACCGGTCGCCGACGCGCTGGGCGCATGCCGGCAGCCGCGCCTTCTCGACGTGGCGACGGGAACGGGCCGCGTGCCGCTAGCCGTAGCCGGGGCGCTGGACGAAGCGACCATCGTCGGCCTGGACGACGCCGAGCGGATGCTGGCGGTTGCCGCCGGCAAGCTGGCCCCCTACCGGCGCCGGGTCGCCCTCGTACGCAGCCCGGCCGCCCCCCTGCCCTTCGCCGCCGCCAGTTTCGACCTCGTAACCTGCCTGGAGGCGCTGGAGTTCTTCCCATCCGACGAAGCGGCGCTGGCCGAGATGGTGCGGGTGCTCCGGCCGGGCGGCGCGCTGCTGGCGACCCGGCGTAGCGGCTGGGAGGGACGGCTCTTCCTGACCCGCTACCGCACCGAGGCCGCGCTGCGCCAGATGCTGGAGCGGCAGGGTCTTGAGGCCATCCGCTTCTTTCTCTGGGAAGTGAACTACGATCTCGTAGTGGCGCGGAAGCCAGGGGATGCAGCCGCATGAACCGGCTCGCGCCCGAACAGCTCCTTCTCGCCTACAGCCGGGGCATCTTCCCCATGAACGTGGATGGCGCGCTCTACTGGTTTGATCCCGACCCTCGGGCCATTCTGCCGCTGGAGGCGTTCCACGTCCCGCGCCGGCTGGCGCGCACCGTGAGCCGGGGATTATTCGAGATACGGATAAATAGCGCCTTTAGCGAAGTGATGCGCGGTTGCGCGGCGCCCGCACCGGGCCGCGAGGAGACGTGGATCGGCGAGGAGTTTGTCGAAGCCTACACGCGCCTGCACGAGCTGGGCTACGCGCACAGCGTGGAGGCGTGGCAGGGGGGCGAGCTGG
>JAAYYY010000430.1 GCA_012515125.1 Chloroflexota bacterium | reverse complement strand
GCCAGCTTGCCGCTGAGGAACGTAAAGGCGCCCTGTAGCAGCGCCAGCCCGATGAAGCCCAACGCAACCCAGGGCAGCAGCCGCCCGGCCTGCGGCGTGCCCAGCACGTCGTCCACGAGGTAGCGGATCAGGTACGCGAAGGCGCTCCGGCTGAGCGCGGCGACGCCCACAGCCAGGTTGGCCACGAGGTAGATGAAGCGAAAGCCGTGCATCAGCCGCCAGAGCCCGCGCACGCGGCTCTCGGTGACGACTTCCTGGAGGTTGTATTCCGGTACAGTCATAGTACTTCCTCGTTCGTCACGAGGTCCTCGGGCGTGCCAGAGCCCCGCCAGACTGGCGCGAGCATTCACCCGGCGATTGGCACGCAATTGGTTATTATAGAACAAAAGGGCGAGTGGAATCTAGCCTGATTCTGGCCTAGTTTAGAGGTTGCTCATCAGGGAGTTGCCTGTCGCACCTGCAGCGCTACGAGATCGATTACAGCTTCGGCTCATCTCCTTTTCGACCACCATCTAGCAAGGATAACAATTCTTCATACTCCCTGTCGTCCATGCCAAAGTAGTTCTCCGGCTGCGGAAATTCGCGGGCCGTCACCTCGCCGACGTAAGCCTTCAGCCCGTCGAGGATGACCTTGCCCGCGTCGGCGTAGCGCTTCGCCATCCGCGGCGTGAACTTGGGATAGAGACCAAAAAGGTCGTGGTAGATAAGTAGCTGCCCGTGCGCGTCTGGGCCTGAACCCAGGCTCATGATAATCACGTCGCCCGCCCGCTCTGTGATCAGCCGGCAGAGGCGGTCGGGCACCAGCTCCAGGAGGATGCCGAAGACGCCCGCCTCTTCGAGCATCCGCGCATCGTCGGCGATCTTCCTGGCCCGCTCGGCGTCCTTCCCCTGCAGGCGAAAGCCGCCCAGCGCGCTGGCGCTCTGCGGCGTCAGCCCCAGATGGCCCATCACCGGGATGCCGGCGCGGGCAATGGCGGCGACGCGCGGCGCCATCTCCGCCCCACCCTCCAGCTTCACCGCGTCGCAGGCCGCTTCGGCCATGAAACGGCCTGCGTTGCGCACGGCGATCTCGTCGCTGGGTTGGTAGCTCATGTACGGCATGTCGCCGATGAGAAAGGCCGTGGGGGCGCCGCGCCGCACCGCCTGTGTGTGGCGGATCATATCCTCCATCGTCACCGGCAGCGTGCTGTCGTAGCCAAGCATCGTCATGCCCAGGCTGTCGCCCACCAGGATCATGTCCACGCCCGCCTGCTCCTGGAAGTAGGCGGTGGGGTAGTCGTAGCAGGTCAGCCAGGTGATCGGCTCGCCCTTCGCCTTCTTGGTAAATAGATCCGGCAGGGTCATCTTCTTGCGTTCGGCCATCACTCCTCCAATCGGTTCGTCAGGAAAAGGTCGTGCTGTCAGGGTGCAACCTCCCCACACAAATAGTGTAAGCCCACCGGCCGCGCCCCACAAACGGTCACGCGGCGCCGCCATCAGCCGCACGCGCTCTTCCCCCAAAAGACGGACGCGAGCCGGCCGGTTTTTCTATATGATGCGACCGTAACTTAATCTGCGCCGGAGCCGGCAGCCGCGATCTGGCGCACCAGGAGATCTCTGATCATGCGACACTTCAACCCATTGCTCGTCCTTCTACTGCTTGCTGTTATCGCCCTGGCAGCCTGCACGCCCGGAGAGCCTACGCCCGGCGCCCCCGCGCCGACCACGGCAGTCACGCCCGAGGCTCCCACCTCCGAGCAGCCCACGCCCACAACGGAGCCGCCGCCCACGGATACCCCGGAACCGGCCGAGCCAACGGCGACGGCGGAAGCCGAAACGCCAGAGCCGACGGCCACCACTGAACCGGCCG
>JAAYYY010000429.1 GCA_012515125.1 Chloroflexota bacterium | reverse complement strand
TCGAAGTAATCGGCCAGCCGTTCCTCGAATCCGGCAGGGACGTATTCGCCGCTTGCCGGATCGAGCCGGTAATCGCCCTGGTAGTCGCCGCGCGCGGCCCGCGCCACCATCTCCACCAGCCGGTCTACGTCGCTCTCGTCGTTGTAGCAGCCGAAGCTGGCCCGCACCATGCCCGGCATGTGCGCGCGGTTGCCGGAGAGAATCCGGTCCCGCCACACGCCGGCCTCATCCTCGGCCAGTTGCAGCAGGTGGACCACGTAGGGATGAGCGCAGAAACAGCCGCTGCGCACGCCAATGCCCCCTTCATAGCCGAGGATGGCGGCGAGCAAGAAGTGATCGACCCCTTTCACGTTAAAGGGGATGACGCCTACCTTCTCGTGAGCCATCTCCGGGTCGCTCTGCCCGTAGATGCGTACGCCGGGGATCGCGCCCAGCTCGCGCAGGGCATAGCGGACCAGCGCTTCCTCGTGGGCAGCAATCGCATCCATGCCGACGCCCATCAGCGCCTGCGCCGCCGCCGCCATCGCCACCGCCCCGACGACGTTGGGGCTGCCGGCTTCTTCCCGGTCGGGCAGGCCGGCCCAGTAGACCTCGTCCTCGGTGACGACGTCTACCGTACCCCCGCCGGTGTATTCTGGCCCGCTCTGTAGAAAGATCGCTTTCGGCCCGATAAGCGCGCCGGTGCCAAAGGGAGCGTACATCTTATGCGCAGAGAGCACGACGAAGTCCAGGTGTTCCGGGTCGTCGTCCGCCTTCATATCCACGGCGCGGTGCGGGGCGAGCTGCGCGGCATCGACCAGAACCAGCGCTCCGGCCTCGTGCGCCTTGCGCGCCAGCCGGTGGATGGGCTGGATGAAGCCGGTGACGTTGGACGCGCCGGTCACGGCGACCAGCTTCAGCCGGCCGGCGTACCGGTCGAGCTGGCGGTCGAAATCGGCCTCGTCGAGCCGCCCGTCGGCTGTAGCCGCCGCGTAGGCGACCCGGGCATGTTGCCGCCAGGGCAGGTCGTTGCTGTGGTGTTCCAGGCGAGTCGTCAGGACCACGTCACCCGGCTCCCAGGGAAAGCGATGGGCCAGTTTGTTGATCGCTTCGGTCGTGTTCTTACCGAAGATGACCGTATTTTTGGTCAGGTCCGCGCCGACGAAACGACCGACGACCTCGTGCGCCCGGTCGTAGGCAGCCGTGCTCAGCCGGCTCTTGAAGCCCGTTCCCCGGTGCACGCTGGAATAGTAGGGCAGGAAACGTTCCAGCGCGTCCAACACGTCGCGCAGAGGCGGCGTGCTCGCGGCATTATCCAGATTGACGTAGGGAACCTGACGCCCGTCGAGGAGGGGTACGGTGCACTCCAGGCCAACGATCCGGTCACGCATCTGCAACCGGCTGCCCGCAGGGGAAGAAGCGGTCATGGGGTTCTCCTTCACTAGAAACCATGGTACGGGCAGTTACGGCCCGACAGAATAGTACTCTGGCACCAGTCTAGCTTACCCTGCCTGGGCTATTGCTTCCAGCGAGAGAGAGGCGCACTTCATTGACGAACCCCCTCCACATCACGTATAGTGCTCGTATACCGGCCGATGCGAGAGGAGAAAGATGAACGATTACGACGCGGATAACGAGGAGTTCGAGTCGGAAGAGATGGACGCGGAGGAGCTGTCCCGACTGCAGGAGGTACTGGCTGCCGATCCGGGCGACCTGGACGCACTCTTTGAACTGTCTCAGATCTACATCGATGCCGATAGGTGGGACGACGCCATGGACCTTTACGTCCGCGCTCTTGCCGCCGATCCGGGCAACGCGGCCCTGCTCAACGACCTCGCCGTGCTCTACGACGACTGGGGCCGGGAGGAGGAGGCCGAGGATCACTACCGGCAGGCGCTAGCCGCCGACCCGACCCACGGCCCGGCCTACGTCAACCTCGGCACGCTGCTTGCCGAGCAGGGACGCGACGAGGAAGCGACGAGCATCCTGCAGCAGGGGATGGAGCAGGCTGCCGACGAAGAAGACCGCCACGAGGCCGAGCTATACTTGCAGGAGCTGATGGCCGGGGACGACGAGGCGCTGGAAGAAGACGAAGACTGGGTGGAGGATGCCGACTGGGTAGAGATTGCCGTCGTCGGGGGGATCACGTTGGCCGAAGTCATCGCGACCAGCCTGCGCGCGGCCGGTATTCCGGCCCTGGCCTACCAGGAAGGGGCCGGGCAGGCGCTCGGCCTGACGATCGGCGCGCTGGGCGACGCCTCGGTGCTCGTGCCGGAGAGCCGGGTGGACGAAGCACGGCGGCTCGTAGACGAGCGGATGTTTGCGGGGTTGGACAACATGGGCGAGGAAGGGGAAGACGATTACCTCGTCTGCCCACACTGTGGCGCGACATTGGAGCTGACGGAAGAGGAATGGGCACAGGATAGCGTCGTCTGCCCTGCCTGCGACGAGGTGATCGACTTAACGGCTTATGAGTAAACGGCCGGCGCTTGACAGCGGCCTCCTGACAGTGTAACATTCACTATAACGCAGTGCGTTATTGCAGGGCCTCCCACGGGTGCAACAGACCACACGACGCTGCCCCACCTGTGGGAGGTTCCTGGTATAACGCCCGGAATTGCCCCTGAACACGCTCTGTGGAGGTCATACAATGGCAGATGTAGAGATTAAGGTTGAAGAGGAGTCGGCTGAGAAAGAGCTGAATCCATTCCTGGAAGCAACCCGCAAAGTCTTACTGGCTGGCGTCGGCGTCGTGGCGCTTGCCCAGGAAGAAGCGGAGTCGTTTGTCAATAAACTGGTCGAGCGCGGCGAGCTGGCGGAAAAAGACGGCCGGCAGCTCATCAAGGATATTCTGGAGAAGCGCAAGAAGGCCGTCGAGCAGGTCGAAGAAGTGGACCTCGACGTGCGCATCGAGCGCATCCTGCACCGGCTGAACGTGCCGACCAAGAATGACATCGACGCCCTCAGCCGCCAGATCGCGGCGTTGACCGAGAAGGTGGACCAGCTCAATAAGGGCTAGTCGCCAATCGACGAAAACCCCGGGGAGAAGGCCGCATCTTCAGACCTTCTCCCCGGTCTCTTATCCAATGACCCACACCGTCTATTTCTCACTAGGCAGCAACCTGGGCGACCGCCGCCAGAACTTACGCGCCGCTATTGCCCGGCTGGAAGCGGAGGGCGTCCGGCTATCGGCCCTCAGCCCTGTCTATGAGACGGAGCCGTGGGGGCTGGCCGACCAGCCGGCTTTTCTAAATATGGCTGCCGGCGGCACCACCACGCTGGAGCCGGTAGCTCTGCTGCAACGCCTGAAGCAGATCGAAACGGAGCTGGGCCGGCAACCCGCCGAGCACTGGGGGCCGCGCCTGATCGACATCGACCTGCTCTTTTACGACGACCTCGTTCTCGACGGTGAAGAGCTTGCCGTGCCCCACCTGCGCCTGCACGAGCGCGCGTTTGTGCTTGTTCCTCTGGCCGAAATCGCCCCACGGCTGCAGCATCCCCGGCTGAACATACCGATCGAGGCTCTGCGCGATGCGCTCGCCGACGAGCAGGAGAGCGTGCGGCGGCTGCCGCTGCCGTTGCTCTGGGGTCGCCGGACGCACGTCATGGGCATCGTCAACGTGACGCCCGACAGCTTCAGCGGCGACGGCATCCTGGCCCGGGGCGCGAGTGCTGAAGAGGCGGCGATCAACGCCGCCGTTAGCCAGGCGCTGGCCTTTGTCGAGGACGGCGCCGATATTCTCGACGTGGGCGGCGAAAGCACCCGCCCGGGCAGCCAGCCGGTAGACGAGGCCGAGGCGATGGCGCGCGTGCTGCCGGTGGTCGAAGCGCTGCGTGCCGTCGTAGACGTACCTATTTCAGTCGATACCTACCGCGCTTCCGTTGCCGCCGCCGCCCTGCAGGCCGGCGCCGACTGGATTAACGACGTCTGGGGGCTGCGCATGGACCCGGAGATGGCGCCCCTCGTCGCCCGGACGGGCGCGCCGGTCGTCATCATGCACAACCGCAGCCGCCCGCGCGACGTGGCCCAGGAGCAGCGGCTCGGCGGGCGCTACGTCGGCGTGCAGTACGACGACCTGATGGCCGACATCCGCCGCGAGCTGCAAGAGAGCGTGGAGCTGGCCCTGGCAGCCGGCGTCGCCCCCGAGCAGATCATCGTGGACCCCGGCGTGGGCTTTGGCAAGACCGTCACGCAGAATCTGCAGATTGTCGATCAGCTCGACCAGATTAAGGCGATGGGCTATCCCGTCCTGCTGGGGACATCCCGTAAATCATTTATCGGCTACACCCTCGATCTGCCGCCCGACGAGCGGATGGAGGGCACGGCGGCGACGGTCGCAATCGGCATCGACCGTGGCGCCGACATTGTGCGCGTCCACGACGTGCGCCCGATGGTGCGTGTGGCCCGGATGACCGACGAGATCGTCCGGCGGAAGCACGCCGCGTCCTGACGGCTTTCCAGGCCCTGTCGGGACTGACGAAGGCTGGCCGGTATCCAGTGCGGCCGGCTCTGGAAGGATTGGAACGTTAGTAAAGGTGGAACTCATGCTCGATTTTACGCTTGACCAGGAACAGGACATGCTGGAGCGGACGATCAGGCGCTTCGCCGAAGAGCGAATGCGCAAGGTGTTCCGTGACGCCGAAGAAGACGGCGCGCTGCCCCGGCAGGTCGTCCAGGCCGGCTGGGAGATTGGCCTGCTGCCCACCGGCCTGCCCGAAGCTTACGGCGGCTTCGGCGAGTACAGCGCCGTCACCAACGTCATCGGCGTGGAGGCGCTGGCCTGGGGCGACCTCGCCCTGACGCTGGCTATCCTCGCGCCTAACCTCGTCGCCATTCCCCTGATGGTCGCCGGCACGCCGGAGCAGCAGGCCGAGTACCTGCCCCAGTTTGCCGGAGAGGAACCCCCGGCCGTGACGGCGGCGCTCGTCGAGCCGCGCCTCCGGTGGAACCCGCGCAAGCTGGAGACCACGGCGGTGGCCGGGGACGGCGGCTACGTGCTGAACGGCGTGAAGCGCCTCGTGCCGCTGGCCGATAGCGCCGAGCTTTTCCTGATCTACGCCGCCGAAGAGGGCCGCGTGCAGGCCTTCCTCGTCCCGGCCGGAACAGAAGGGCTGACGGTCGGCGAGCGCGAGATGGTCATGGGCATCCACGCCCTGCCCCTCTTCCAGCTAAGCCTCGACAACGTGCGCGTGCCCGCCGAGAACCGGCTGGGCGGCGAGGCGGGCATCGACTTTGGCCTCCTGCTCAACCATAGCCGGCTGGCCCTCGGCGCGGCGGCGGTCGGCGTGGCCCGCGCCGGCTACGAATACGCCCGCGAATACGCCAAACAGCGCGTCCAGTTTGGCGAGCCTATCGCCCATCGCCAGTCCATCGCCTTCATGCTCGCCGACATGGCTATCGACGTGGAGTCGGCGCGGCTGCTCGTCTGGGAAGCCGCCTGGAAGCTCGACCAGGGCCAGGACATCACCCGCGAGGCGACGGTGATGAAGCAGTTTGTAGACCGGGTGGTGCTCGACACCGCCGACCGCGCTGTGCAGATTCTCGGCGGCTACGGCTACATCCGCGAATACCCGGTCGAGCTCTGGCTGCGCAACGCCCGCGGCTTCGCCCACTTCGACGGAATAGCGATGATCTAGCTAGAAGCCTGAAGCCATAAGCCGTAAGCCAGCGGCTTACGGCGGGGCTTACTGCTTACAGCTTACGGCTTATTGCTCTGGAGAGACCATGATTAGCTTCGAAATGCCCGAACGAATCAAGAATGAGCTGCAGATGGCCGAGATGGTCGCGCGGCAGGTGATGCGGCCCAACTCGCGCAAATACGACGTGCACGAGCACGAGCGGCCGGTCGAGTATATCAACGTCATGTGGCAGGTATTGCGCGAGCAGAACAGGCGCCGCTTCGAGAAGCAGATGCAGCAAAACGGCAACGGCGACCGGCCCCAGCGCGAAGGCCCCAACTGGTCCATCGTGCGCCTCATCGCCATGGTGGAGATGCTGAGCTGGGGCGACGCCGGCATGTACCTCTGCACGCCCGACCCGCTGCTGGGCGGCGCTGCCATCGAGGCCGTCGCCACGCCGGAACAGAAAGTGCGCTTCCTGAAGAAGTTTGGTGAAGGCGAGCCGAAGTGGGGCGCCATGGCGATCACCGAGCCGGGCGCCGGCAGCGACAACAGCGCCATGCGCACCACCGCCGTCCTCGACGAAGAGACCAACGAGTGGGTTATCAACGGCGAGAAGATTTTCATCACCAACGGCAAGCTGGCCCTGGAGGAATCGGACGGCGTCTGTGTCGTCTGGGCCACAGTCGATCCCCAGGCCGGGCGGGGTGGCATCAAGAGCTTCGTCGTCGAGCGCGGCACGCCGGGCGTGAGCATCGCCAAGCAGGAGCACAAGCTCGGCATCCGCGTCAGCGATACGGTGAGTCTCGCCTTTGAGAATGCGCGCGTGCCCTACGACAACATCCTCGGCAGCCCTGAAGTCCAGGAAGAGAAGACGACGAAGGGCTTCAAGGGCGCGATGAAGACCTTTGACGCCAGCCGGCCCGCTGTCGCCGCCAGCGCCGTGGGCGTGGCCCGCGCCGCGCTGGAGCTGGCGCAGGAAAAGCTGGCTGACGAGGGCGTGACTGTCGATTATACTAAAGCTGCCCACGAGATGAGCGCTGTCGAGCGCGACCTGATCGAGATGGAGGCGAGGCAGAAGGCGGCCTGGCTGCTGACGCTCAAATCCGTCGTGGAGATGGCCCACGGTCAGAGCAACCGCCTCTCGGCAAGTATGGCCAAGGCGCGCGCCGGCGAGACGGCTACCTACGTGACACAGAAGGCCGTCGAGCTACTCGGGCCGCTCGGCTACACCCATGAATTCCTGGCCGAAAAGTGGATGCGCGACGCCAAGATCAACGACATCTACGAGGGCACCAAGCAGATCAACCAGCTCATCGTCGCCCGCAGCATTCTCGGCTACACGCGCCGCGAGCTGAAGTAGCGCGGAGACCATCACACTAAGCACAGCGAGGAATCCCGCCCACCTGCCCACGTCACCAGCTCCGGGATTCCTCTCTGTCAAAGGCATGCCGTGGACCTATTTGACCTGACAGGTCGTGTCGCCGTCATCAGCGGCGGCTCGCGAGGAATCGGTGCGAGCATCGCCCGGGCTTACGCCGCGGCCGGCGCCAGCGTCGTCATCAGCAGCCGCAAGCAGGAGAATGTCGAGCCGGTGGCGGAGGCGATCAACGCCGAGTTTCCCGGCCGGGCCCTCGCCGTCGCCGCGCACGCCGGGCAGCCGGAAGCCGCTGTGGCGCTGGTCCGGTCGGCGGTGGAGCGGTTCGGCCGGCTGGACATCGTCGTCAATAACGCCGCCACCAACCCCCACTTCGGCCCGCTGCTCAGCTCCGAGCCGTGGCAGTGGGATAAGATTCTGGAAGTGAACGTTAAGGGCTATTTCTGGCTGGCCCAGGCGGCGGCGCAGCCGATGCAGGAGGCCGGCGGCGGCAAGATCATCAACATGGTCAGCGTCGCCGGCATCGAGCCCGGCCCGATGATGGGCATCTACAGCATCAGCAAGGCCGCCATCATCATGATGACCAAAGTGCTCGCCGTGGAGCTGGCGGCAGACAATATCCAGGTCAACGCCATCGCGCCGGGATTCGTGAAGACCCGCTTTAGCGCGGCGCTCTGGCAGAACCCGCTGCTGAGCGAGCGCATTCAGCAGAAGACGCCAGCCGGCCGCATGGCCGAGCCCGACGAGCTGGCGGGCATTGCCCTCTATCTGGCCTCGCCCGCCAGCAGCTTTACGACGGGAGCCGTTTTCACCATCGACGGAGGGTATACATTGCTGTAGGGGCGCGCCAGCACACGCCGTTATGGGCGCCATCACAGCGGAAGAGAGGGTAACGTGAAAAATCAGCTGAAGAACTACCGTATTGTCACCGACAAGGGCGACAGCCTGCTGATCCGCCGCGAGTCGCTCGACTGCCTGCTGCAGTCGTTGGAGCTGCTCGCCAGTAGCGAGAAGCAGAACCGGCACGGCCGGCAACCGGCAACCGCCCAGACGAAGAAATAGACCGACCCAAGGAGGCCTCCATGAGCTATCAGATCGAGAAAGTGGCCGTCATTGGCGCCGGCACGATGGGTGGCGGCATTGCCGCCCACCTCGCCAACATCGGCATCCCGGTGCTGCTGCTCGACATCGTGCCGCCGGACCTCAGCCCGGAAGAGCGAGACGATCCGGCGGCGCGCAACCGCATCGTCCGCACGGGTTACGAGCGCATGGCCAGCGCCCGGCCAGCTAACCTGGCCAGCGAGGATCGCGCCCGCTTCATCGAGCTGGGCAACACCGAGGACGACTTCGCGCGCGTCGCCGAGTGCGACTGGATTGTCGAAGTAATCGTCGAGCAGCTCGGGCCCAAGCAGGAACTCATGGCCCGCCTCGAAGCGGTGCGCAAGCCCGGCAGCATTGTCAGCAGCAACACCTCCGGCATCCCCATTCACCAGATTGCCGAAGGACGCTCCGCCGACTTCAAGGCCCATTTCCTGGGCACTCATTTCTTCAACCCGCCGCGCTACCTGCCGCTGCTGGAGGTCATACCGACGCCGGACACCAGCCCCGACGTGGTCAATTTCATGGTGGCGTTCGGCCGCAACGTGCTGGGCAAAGGGGTGGTCATTGCCAAAGACACGCCCAACTTCATCGCCAACCGCTTCTTCGCCATCGCCAGCTCCTA
>JAAYYY010000428.1 GCA_012515125.1 Chloroflexota bacterium | reverse complement strand
GCTTCGCCTCCGCTCTGGCGAACTCGCGGGGGTGCATGGTGCGCAGGTTGGTGTTCATCGGGTGCTCGGCCGAGCCGCAGTCCACGCCGATGAGCTTGAGCTTTTTTTCCAGCGCCCAGGGGAAGAAGTCGGGCGAAGGGCCGGGATGGCGCAGGAAATAGCCGAACTCCTTGTTCTCGATGCCGCCCTGGGCCGTCTCGCTGGGGATGTCCGGCTGGTCCCAGCCATATTTGTGGTAGCCGGTGTTGATGAGCAGGATGTCGCCCTCTTTCACCGTCACCCTTTCCTCGATCATCTGCGGCGTGTAGAGGCTGTAGTCGGAGACGGCGTCGCTGATGTCCACGACAACGCCTTCGCCGCAGAGGTCGGAGAGGGGGATGTCGGCGATAGCTTGGGCGCCGGAGTGGAAAGCGCGCGGCCCGACGAGGTGGGTGCCGGTGTTGTTGCTCCACTCGATGAGTTGCCCGTTGGCGCCCTGCCCACCGCCCCAGGCGCCGGTCAGGCGCTTGAAGAAGTGTACCTGCAGCGGCATCTCGCCGGGCCAGGGCGGCGTGAAGATGCTCAGCGCCTGATTGAGATCGAACCAGCGTGCCTGTGTGAGCAGAGAGAAGGTATCGTGATTGTTCATCGTCTAAAACACCTTGCCCCGCCCGCCGAGCCGCTCGACGTGGGCCGGGTCGTAGCAGTCGCCGTACTTCGTCTGCGGTAGCGTCGCCTTGCGCGCCATCAGCGCCTCGTATTCGTCGTCCTCGACCATCGCCACGATGCGGGCGATACTCGCCTCGCCGTCCACGAAGCGCCAGGGGAAACAGCCGACCTGCACGCGGCGGTTGACCAGCAGGTCAATGTCGCCGCCGACACATTCGGCGTGGATGATGCCTTTGTGGAACATCCACAGGTGCATCATCTGGTACATATCTAGCGTGAAAACCTCGGCGAGCGACCGGCCCAGCTTCTCGCGGAAATGGCGGTCGGCCTGTTCGGCCTGCGCCGGCATCCAGTCGCGGATCTTCGTGTTCATCGGATGGTCGGCGCTGCCGCAATCCACGCCGATCCATTTGAGCCGCTTTTCCTCGCACCAGCGGGCAAAGCGGGCGTCTGGGCCGGGGTGCATGACCATGTAGCGCACCTCGTTGCCGTAGGGCTGGTCCCAGCCGAAATGGTGGTAGCCGGTGTGGATGATCAGGATGTCGCCCTCGCGAACCTCCACCCGCTCTTCGATCATCTCCGGCGTGTAGATGTCGTAGTCGCCGCAGCAGTCGCTTAAGTCCACGATGGCGGCCTCGCCAGAGAGGAAGTCCAGAGAGAGCGAGGCAATGTCTTTGCCCGGTGTATAGAAGTGGATCTCGCCGTCGAGATGGGTGCCGACGTGATTGCTGTGGGTGACAAGCTGCCCGTTGGCGCCGTTGGGAGCCAGCCGCTTGAAGTACTTCACCTGCAGCGGCTCGTAGGTCGGCCAGGGTGGGGTGCCCACGCCCAGGGGAATAGTTAGGTCGATGAATCTCATGCGATGCTCTCTGTGCTAAAAGCCATACTGCTCGGCGAAGGCGACCAGCGCCTCCTCGAAGACGGACATCGGCGGGCGGACGAGGCCGGCGCCAACCTGGCCCACGCCCGCTTCCTTGTGGGCGATGCCGGTGTTGATGCG
>JAAYYY010000427.1 GCA_012515125.1 Chloroflexota bacterium | reverse complement strand
TCACCAGCACGCTGGCCCTGGACGCCGCGCTGGTCCGGCTCGCCGGGAGCCTGGCGGCGCGGCTGGCCGAGGCGCAGGCAGAGGCGCTGCAGCTGCAGGTGCGCTGGGAGGCCGAAGAAGGGGAGCGGGGGCAGCGGGCGGTGGCCCTGCGCCGGCCCACCGCCGACAGCCGGCGCCTGGCGGGCGCACTGCGCGAGCTGGTGATGCCCCTGACCTTCCCCGGCGGCGTCTCCTATCTGGCGGCCACGGCCGAGTTCCAGGAGCGCCAGGTGCGCCAGCCTTCTCTCTTCGACGCGGGGCCGGCTGCTGAGGCCGGCCTCGACCTGGACCGGCTCATCGCCCGGCACGGCGCCGGGCTTTTTTTCCGGCCCGCGCCGGCCGAGCCAGGCCACGTCCTGCCCGAGCGCCGCTTTCTGCTGGTGGAACGATGACCCGGCTCTGGCCCCAGGGGACGCCGATAACGGTCGCTTGCGACGACGCCGGCGAGCCGCAGCGCTTCGTCTGGCAGGGCGAGCGCCACAGCGTGTCGGCGGTGGTGGGCCGCTGGCGGCTGGATATGGAATGGTGGGTTGCCCCCGTCCGGCGCGACTATTACAAGCTGAGCACCGAGGGCGGCCTGCTGGTGGAGATTTACCATGACCTCGCCGGCGGGCAGTGGTACCTGCAGCGGCTCTATGACTGAACGTGCCTGATGGACTACATCGAGCTGCACGCCCACTCCAGCTATAGCCTGCTCGACGGCGCCAGCCATCCCGAGGAGCTGGTCGCCCGCGCCGCGGCGCTGGGCATGCCCGCCCTGGCGCTCACCGACCACGACGCCGTCTACGGGGCGCCGGCCTTCCAGCGCGCCGCCCGAGAGCACGGCGTCAAGCCCCTCTTTGGCGCCGAGCTGACCCTGGCCGGCGGCCACCACCTGACGCTGCTCGTCGAGGAGCGCAGCGGCTGGCACAACCTCTGCTACCTCGTCAGCCGCGCCCAGCACGCCGCGGCCAAAGGCGAGGCGTTCCTCTCGCCGGCCGAGCTGGTCGGCTGCACAGGCGGCCTCATCGCCCTCTCCGGCTGCCGGCAGGGAGCCATTGCTACGGCGCTGCGCCAGGGCCGCCGCCGCCAGGCGCTGGCTATCGCCCGCCGCGCCCTGCGCCTCTTCGGCCGGCAGAACTTCTGGATTGAGCTGCAGAACCACCTCCTGCCCGGCGACGCCCGGCTGCAGCGCGAGCTGGCCAGCCTGGCGGCCTACCTGGGCGTCGGCTGCGTCGCCACCAACAACGTGCACTACGCGGAGCCGTCCGCGCGCCGCCTGCAGGACGTCATGGTCTGCATCCGCCACCTCACCTCGCTGGACGCCTGCCACGCGCTGCGGCTGAATGCCGAGTATTATCTGAAGCCGGCCGGCGAGATGCAGGCGCTCTTCTCGGAGCATCCGGAAGCGCTGGCGAACACGCTGCGCCTGGCCGAGCGCTGCCAGTTCGAGCTGGCTTTTGGCGTGCAGGAGCTGCCCCAGTACCCCACCGGCGGCATGAGCAGCAGCGCCTACCTGCGCCGCCTGTGCGAGCTGGCTCTCGAAGAGCGCTTCGCCCCCACCGACGAGCAGGCGCGGGCGCAGCTGCTGCACGAGCTGGCCGTCATCGAGCGCGCCGGCCTTGCCAACTACTTCCTCGTCGTCTGGGACATCATGCGCTGTGCGCGGGAGAAGGGCATTCTCGGCCAGGGGCGCGGCTCGGCGGCCAACTCCCTGGTCGCCTACCTGCTGCACATCACGCCGGTCAACCCGCTGGCGCGCGGCCTCGTCTTCGAGCGCTTCCTCTCCGACGAGCGCAGCGCCGTGCCGGACATCGACCTGGACTTCCAGGCCAACCGGCGCGAGGAGGTCATCCAGTACGTCTACGACCGGTACGGGCGCGACCACGCGGCGATGGCCTGCACCTTCGCCACCTTCCAGGCACGCAGCGCCGCCCGCGACGTGGCCCGCGCCCTGGGGCTGTCCACCGCCGTCGCCGAGGCCGCTATCGCCTACCTGACCACGGGGGAGACGCCGGCTTTCCTATCAGAAGCAGACCAGGCGCCGCTGGCGCTGCTGCTGGAGCTGTGCGCGCAGCTCGAAGGCCACCCGCGTCACCTGGGCATCCACTCCGGAGCGATGGTCGTGACGGCGGCGCCGATAACGAGCCGCGTGCCCACCGAGCCGGCGACGATGCCGGGGCGCAGCGTCGTGCAGTGGGACAAAGACGGGCTGGAGCAGGTCGGGCTGGTGAAAATAGACCTGCTCAGCCTGCGCGTGCTCTCGGCCATCAGCGACACGCTGGCGCTCGTCGAGGAGACGACCGGCGAGACCATCGACCTGCCCGGCCTGACTTACGACGACCCGGCCGTCTACCGCATGATTGCCCGCGGCGACACGGTCGGCGTCTTCCAGGTCGAGTCGCGCGCGCAGACGCAGATGATCCCCCGCCTGCAGCCGCGCTGTTTTGAGGACCTGGTCGTAGCCATCTCGCTCATCCGGCCTGGCCCCATCCAGGCCAATGCCGTGCATCCCTACCTGCGCCGCCGCGCCGGGGAAGAGCCGGTCGCCTACCTGCACCCACTGCTACAGCCGGCGCTGGAGAGCACGCTGGGCGTGTTGCTCTTCCAGGAGCAGGTGCTGCTCATCGCCCGCGACGTCGCCGGTTTCACGCCGGGCCAGGGGGAGCTGCTGCGGCGCGC
>JAAYYY010000426.1 GCA_012515125.1 Chloroflexota bacterium | reverse complement strand
GGGCGGTGGCCTGGCAACGGCCCATCAGCCGCAATTGCTCGTCAAACAGCCCCAGCGTGACGACGTCCACGCGGAGCAGACGTTGGGCTTCGGCCAGAATATGCACCAGGATGTCGTCCAGGCTCTGCATCTGGGCAATACGCCGGCTAGTGGCGACCAGGCTGGTAACCCAGTCGGCGGTCGTGCGTCGTGCCTCTGAAAGCGCCTGCAGCCTTTCTTCCTGCACGCGCGCCCGTTCTGCCTGCAGCGCCTGCTCTGCCCGCTTGCGCTCGGTAACGTCTTCGACCATCGCCAGAAAATACTCGAACTGGCCTGTATGGTCGCGAGAGGCCGTGACAGTCAGCCGGCCGTCCACGGTGCGACCCTCTTTGGCAATATACCGCTTTTCGATCTGGAACTTGTCCCGTTTTCCATCCTGCACTTCCCGAACGAGCTGTAGTGTCTGCTCCCGATCGTCAGGGTGGGTAAACTCGATAAAGGGCCTGGACTTTAGCTCCGCTGCACTGTATCCAAGCATCTGTTGGACGGCGCTGTTAACATGCAGTAACCGTACGGAATCGTCGACAACGTGGATGCCAATGGGGGCATGTTCAAAGATGTTGCTGAGCCGCTGTTCGCTTTCGCGCACTTTCGCCTGGGCAGCTCTCAGCCGTTCTAATTGTTCCAGCTCGAACACGCCCAGGGCACGCACAACGGCATAAGCCATATACACGGCCACAACTGCCTGCCAGGTGTGCAGCCCGGGTGAGGATTCTTTGAAGCTGAGCCAGGCGGCGCTGCTGCCGAGCACCTGCTCCCGGTCCAGAGGAAGGAAAACGCCAATCGCCAGCGTGTAAGCGAGGAAGGCAACCGCAGAAGCGCGCATGAAGATGCGTAGCCGTGGGGAGTTGTGCACCGGCGCCTGGCGTGCCTGACGGACAAAGCCCCACGCCGTCAGGATGCCGCCCGGAACAAGCAACAGGTAGCGCGCCCACATCAGACTCGTAAAGCCTGCCAGCGGCTCGGTCAGAAACAAGACCAGAACGTAGGCCATCAACAGCGCGGCCGGTATGAGGATGATATAGGGAAAGAGCAGCAGCCAGGCCGGGAGCGGCCCGCTTTCGCTGAGCAGGCCGACGCCAAAGCGGATGAGCAGCATCGCGCCGAGCGGCAATAGAATGAAGCGGAGCCATTCCAGCCACACCAGCGGCTCCCCAGAAACAAAGCTCAACTGCAGGAGGGCCAGCCACTGCAGCGCGCTCTCCACCAGAGCGAAGGTGACCAGCCAGGGAAGCTGGCGACCGAGCAGCAGGGCGCTTCGCCGGTTGAGCTCGCGGAAGCCGGCAATGCCCAGGCCAAACATGGCCAGCCCGCGAACCATATAGATCAGCGGCGTTATCGACATTTGGCCCAGTTACGGGCCACCCGGCGAGCAGGCGGCATGACAGACCACAGGTTGCGCATACCCTCAATAGTAGGCGCTTTTGTTCCTGTCACCAGTGATAAATGTCATTATTCGCGCCGCTATTTTGGACAGCGCGGGCGCGAAATGTCACTCCCTCGCCGGCCAGCTTAACGAGAGGCCAGAGCCAATCCCTTGAACTCCTCCACCTGAGCGCGGATGGCCCGCTCGGTCGGTAGGCGCTCGATGCTGGAGGCGCCGAAGAAGCCGGCAATGCCCGGCATACGCTGCAGCGCCCGGCCCACGTTCTCCGGCTCGTCAAACGGCCCGCCATGGCAGATGACCATCAGGTTGTCGCGCACCGACCAGCCTGCCTTGGCCATCGCCATCACGCGGTTGATGGCCTCGTCCAGGCTGAGGGCCACACCCGCGCC
>JAAYYY010000425.1 GCA_012515125.1 Chloroflexota bacterium | reverse complement strand
GCTCTGGTAGAAGCTGCTACTGACGACACGCCCGCCCATGCCCGTCGCCAGCGCCTCGATGTCGGTGGCGGCGGCTTCTGTGTCGGCGACGACGATGCTGATGTCGCCGGTGTAGATGATCATGGACTCCTCTGGCAGCGGTTGGGCAACCGCGCCTTCGTCCAGGGAGCCAGTCTCGCCGCGAGCGCCCTCCGCCGGCGCTTCAGGCGCCGCTGAGCTGGCGGTATTATCTGCAGCCTCGCCGCAAGCAGCCATGACCAGCCCCAGCAGGAGCATCAGTGTGAACAGGGCCCAGGTTTTACGCATGACTTCTTCTCCTTTCTGATTCGCGTCCATAAATAGGACGCTCGCCGCCGCGTGCAGGTTCCATCGGGGAGCTACCAGCCATACTCCAGGCGGACGGCGAGGCGTTCAGGCAGCTGCTGCTGGCGCATCCGCTGCTGGGTCTCGCCAATCGGGTAAGCCACGCGCCGGTACTCCCACATCAGCTCTTCCGTATCGAGCAGGGCGTAGGCCGCCCGGGGGTCGCCGTCGCGCGGCTGGCCCACGCTGCCCGGGTTGACGATGAAGCGTGACCCCGCCAGAGAAATGGCCTCGCCGTAGACAGGCGTCGCCATCCTCACGCCCCCTGTGCCGGTGGTGGAATAGAGAACGGGCACGTGCGTGTGGCCGACCAGCGCGATGGGCGTGGCGGCGTCCATCTGCTCGAAGTTGGCGGCGGCGATGCCGCTGTCGAGAATATACTCCCACACCGGCTGGCGCGGGCTGGCGTGGGCCAGCAGGAACGGCTCGCGGATCAGGCGCGCCGGCTGGGCCAGGAGGAAATCGCGCAATTCCTCGTCCAGCACCGCCTGTGTCCACTCGATTGCCTGGCGGGCTTGAATGTTAAAGGTGGTAATGTCCAGCTTGCCGAGCACGGCCCAGTCGTGGTTGCCGGTCAGTACGATAGGCTTTTGCTCTCGAAGGAGGGCGCCGCAGGCGTTGGGGTCGGGACCGTAGCCGAGCAGATCGCCCAGAAACCACATCTCGTCCCAGTCGCCTCGGGCGTCGTCGAGGACGGCTTCCAGGGCGGCGAGATTGGCATGAATGTCGGAAATGATCAGTATCCGCATGGGAACTCCATGACCGAAGTATATTACCATGTTCGTCACGAGAAGGTATAATCAGCGCATGGCCATTCTGGACGAGCGCACGCTTGATTTCTTCAGCACAAGTCCCGAACAGACGGAGCGGCTCGGCGTCCGTCTGGGCGAGCTGCTGGAGCCCGGCGATTGTCTTTGCCTGGCAGGTGAGTTGGGGTCGGGGAAGACGACGCTGGCGCGTGGGATCGGCCGTGGCTGGGGCACGGCGCTGCGCGTCACCAGCCCGACGTTTACGCTCGTCAACGAGTATCCCCGGCTGGGCGACGGCTGCATCCTCTACCACGTCGATAGCTACCGGCTCCATGGAGAAGGGGACATCGTCACGGCCGGGCTGGAAGATATCCTCGACGGTCCCGGAGCGGTAATGATCGAGTGGCCTGAGCGGCTGGAACCGCTCTTGCCGGAAGACCATCTGTGGATCCGCCTGCGCCATACGAGCGAGATGCGGCGTGGGGTGCGCATGGTTGCTCACGGGCCACGCTCCATGGAGCTGCTGGAAGGCTTCAAGCGTAGCGCCTTTGGCCTCAAGTAATGCTTCGCATAGGTATACTGCGGTAGAAATGAGATGATCCTGGCTATCGACACTGCTACCCGCTGGACTGCCCTCGCCCTGCACGACGGGCAGCAGATTATCGCGGAATACGGCTGGCTGAGCGCCCAGACGCAGTCGATGGAGCTGGCTCCAGCCGTCGCCCGTATCCTGCAGCAGGGCAGCGTACAGGCGGCCGACCTGCATGCGATTGGCGTGTCCATCGGTCCAGGTTCCTATACCGGCCTGCGCGTCGGGCTGGGGCTGGCCAAGGGCATAGCGCTGGCCTACCAGATACCGCTCATTGGCGTACCGACGCTGGACATTGTCGCCGCGGGCCAGGCCGTTTGCGAAGGCGAACTCATTGTCGTAGCTGAGGCAGGCCGCAGCCGCATCTCGTCGGGCCGCTATCAGCTCATCAAAGGGCGCTGGGGGCCGCAGGGTCAGCCGGTGAACGAAACGTGGGAAGAGCTGCTGGAACGCATCGATCCACCGCTGACCATAACGGGCGAGATCAGCGCCGCCGCGCAGAAACAGATTCGCGCTGCCAGCCGTGGCTTCACCGTCGTCCCGCCCGCGCAGCGCGTCCGCCGGGCCGCCATCCTGGCCGAGCTGTCCTGGCGACGCCTGCGGCGCGGCCGGCTGGACGATCCTGCCGCTCTGACGCCTATCTACCTGCGCGAGCCGTAACGCCGCTGCGCCGGAAATCTCCTGCCGCCCTGTGTTTAGCGTGACGCCCTTCCGCCTGCGCCCTATGCGCCTCGAGGACCTCGACGCCGTCATGGCCATCGAGGGCAACTCCTTTCCCACACCCTGGCCGCGCAGTGGCTACGAACACGAGCTGACGCGCAACGAGCATGCCCACTATCAGGTCTTGCTGGGGCCGGATGAGCAGATCATCGGCTACGCGGGCCAGTGGCTGGTCGCCGGGGAAGGGCATATCAGCATTATGGCTGTCGATCCGGCGTGGCGCGGTCATGGTCTCGGCGAGATGCTGCTGAGCGCGCTGATCCAGCAGGCCCAGGAGGCGGGCGCAGAGCGCATCCTGCTGGAAGTGCGCACCAGCAACCTGACCGCGCAGGCGCTCTACCAGAAATATCAGTTTAAGGAAGTGGACCGGCGGCCACGCTACTACCGCGACACCGGCGAGGATGCTCTGGTGATGACGCTGGAGCTGAACGAGGCCGGCGTAGGCGAGGCGCTGCGTCAGAAACGGGAGGCGCTGCGGGCGCGCCTCATCGCCGGCGGCAAGGAAGAGGAATAATGCGCTTTCTGATTACGGGTGGGGCCGGCTTCATCGGCACGAACAGCACAGACCATTTTCTGCGGGCAGGGCACGAGGTTGTCGTCTTCGACAATCTCTCGCGGCCCGGCACGCCGGCCAACCTGGCCTGGCTGCAGGAACGCCACGGCGAGCGGCTGCAGTTCGTGCAGGGGGACGTGCGGGATTACGAGGCTGTTGCCGCCGTCGCCCCCGGCGCAGACGTGATCCTCCACCTCGCCAGCCAGGTCGCCGTGACGACCTCGGTTGCCGATCCGCGCACCGACTTCATGATCAATGCCCTGGGCACCTTCAACGTGCTGGAGGCAGTGCGCCACCATGCGCCCGGTGCGGTCTTCATTTACACCTCGACCAATAAGGTCTACGGCGGGATGGAGGACGTGCGCATTGTCGAGGAAGAGAATCGTTATGGCTATGCCGACTACCCGGCCGGCATCCCGGAGAGCTTCCCGCTTGACTTTCACTCGCCGTACGGCTGCTCCAAAGGGACGGGTGACCAGTACACGCTGGACTACGCGCGGATCTATGGGCTGCGCACCGTCTCCTTTCGCCAGTCGTGCATTTACGGGCCGCGCCAGTTTGGCGTGGAGGACCAGGGGTGGGTTGCCCATTTTGTCATCGCCGCCGTGATGGGCCGGCCGATCACCATCTACGGCGACGGCAAGCAGGTTCGCGACGTGCTGCATGTCGGCGACCTCATCCGCGCCTACGAGCTGGCCGTCGAGAAGATTGACGAGATAGCCGGCACGGCGTTCAATATAGGCGGCGGGCCGGAAAATACGCTGGCCGTGTGGAAGGAGTTTGGTCCCCTACTGGCCGGGCTGCGCGGCGAGCCGCTGCCGGTGAGCTACGGGCCCTGGCGCCCTGGCGACCAGCTCGTCTTCGTCGCCGACATCAGCCGCGCGCGCCGTCTTCTCGGCTGGCAGCCGGCCGTGGACCCCAAGACCGGGATCGCCGGCCTCTACCGCTGGGTGCAGCAGAACCGGAACTTGTTCCGCTAATAGGGAGGAGGGGAAAAGATAGATATGGCTCAACCGACGATTGCTCCATACGGGAGCTGGGAGTCACCACTGACTGCCGATCTTGTCGCTCGCAGCGCGATCTCGCTGGGTGAAAGCGCGGTGAGCGGCGACACGTTGTACTGGATAGAAAACCGTCCGGCAGAGGGCGGGCGCTCGACGATCATGCGGCTGTCGCCAGGGGGCGAGATCGACGAGATCCTGCCTGCCCCTTACAGCGCCAGGAGCCGCGTTCATGAATATGGCGGCGGCGCATTCTGGGTGGGCGGCGAGACAGTCTACTTCGTCAACTTCCCGGACCAGCAGATTTACCGGCTCCGGCCCGGCTACGAGCCGGAAGCGCTGACCCCGGCAGGCAGCGGCATGCGTTATGCCGAGGGCATAATTGACCGTGGCAGGCAGCGCATTATCTGCGTGCGCGAGGACCATAGCGGCGACGGCGAAGCGGTGAACACGCTGGTCAGTGTAGCCCTGGACGGCAGTGACGGCGCCGGTCGCGTCCTCGTGAGCGGTAATGATTTCTACGCCAGCGCCGCCCTCTCCCCCGACGGCGCACAGCTTGCCTGGCTCACCTGGAACCACCCTAACATGCCCTGGGACGGCACAGAACTCTGGATCGGCTCGCTGAACGGGAAGGGAGACGTCGCCGAGCGCACACTGGTCGCGGGCGGCGAGGCGGAGTCGATCTTCCAGCCGGCCTGGTCGCCTGACGGCGAGCTGCACTTTGTTTCCGACCACAGCGGCTGGTGGAACCTGTTTCGTCACCGTGACGGCTGGACCGGGCCTCTCTACCAGAGAGAGGCCGAATTCGGCGTGCCGCAATGGGTGTTCGGGCTGACCACATACGGCTTTGCCAGCGGCGGGCGCATCGTCACGCTCTACTTTGAGCGCGGGCGCTGGCAGCTTGGCCTGCTGGAGCCCGACCAGGGGCTCTTCACGCCCATGCTGATGCCCTACACCGAGCTGAGCGGGATTCAGGTTGCCGGCGATTTCGCCGTCATGCGCGCCGGTTCGCCGGCCGAACCGTCGGCTATTGTCCGCGTGAACCTGCGGACGCAACAGATCGAAACGCTGCGTGAAGTGGGCCGTCTCGACATTCCGGCCGGCTACTTCTCCATCCCGGAGGCCATTGAGTTTCCCACCCGTGACGGCGGGACGGCCCACGCCTATTACTACCCACCCCAGAACCAGGATTACCGGGCGCCGGCCGGCGAGCTGCCCCCACTGCTGGTCAACAGCCACGGCGGGCCGACCAGCCGTACTGGAACGTCCCTTGAACTCGGCATCCAGTTCTGGACCAGCCGGGGTATTGCCGTGCTGGACGTTAATTACCGGGGAAGCACCGGTTACGGGCGCGAATACCGCGAAAAGCTGAAGGGCAACTGGGGCGTGCTGGACGTGACCGACTGCATTGACGGCGCCAGCTATCTGGTGCGCCGGCGGCGCGCGGACGGCGACCGTGTGGCGATTCGCGGCGGCAGCGCCGGCGGCTACACCACCCTCTGCGCCCTGACCTTCCACGACTTCTTCCGGGCCGGCGCGAGCTATTACGGCGTCAGCGACGTCGGCGCGCTGGCCCGCGACACGCACAAGTTCGAATCGCGCTATCTGGATCCGCTGGTCGGTCGCGTGCCCGACCAGGAGGCCCGTTACGTCGAGCGCTCGCCGATATACTTCACCGAACAGCTCGCCTGCCCGGTTATCTTCTTCCAGGGGCTGGAAGATCGGGTGGTGCCGCCGAACCAGGCGGAGCTGATGGTCGATGCCCTGCGCGAGCGCGGGCTGCCCGTTGCCTATCTGGCCTTTGAAGGTGAGTATCACGGCTTCCGCCGTGCTGAGACGAACCGGCGAGCGCGCGAAGCGGAGCTTGGTTTTTATGGGCGCATCTTCGGCTTCAAACCGGCCGGTGAGATGGAGCCGGTGCCTATCGAGAATCTGGAGGGCTAGATGGTACCTGTCATCAACCTACTGCTGGGGTTGGCGGCGCTGGTCTTCGGCCGGCAGCTGTTCTGGCTGTTCGTAGCCGCCGCCGGTTTCTTCCTGGGTGCCAATCTGGCGACGCAATATCTCGCGCCGGAGCCGGCCTGGCTGGCGACCGCCGTTGGGCTTTTTGCCAGCATCCTGGGCGCCCTGCTGGCTGTCTTTGCCCAACGGCTTGCCCTGGGAATCGGCGGCTTCATCGCCGGTGGTTACCTCTTCGTCTTTCTGGCCAGTTATCTGCAACTCGGGGTCAACACGGAAAGCTTCAACCTGCTGGGCATCGTGCTCTTCGTTGTCGGCGGCATCCTCGGCGCGGCGCTCGTCTCGATCTTCTTCGAGGTAGCCCTGCTCCTTCTGTCGGCTGTGCTGGGCGCGACCCTGACGAGCGATTTTGCCGGGGACTTTTTCCGCCTCAACGACACGTATCGCCTCATCCTCTTCCTGGTCCTGATCGCCATCGGCATCGGGCTGCAGTGGGCCCTCTGGAGCGAGAGGCCGGGACAGATCAAGGACCGCTGAGTATGGCTGCAATCTGGCGCCGGGCAGCTCTGTACCTGCTCGCTCTGGTCGTTGTCGCCGGTTGTGGGCGGCGGGCTGCGCCGCCCGTCGTTACCGCCCTTCCCACTTCTACCTCACCGGCCGTCACCGCCGTGGCGGCGCAGCCCACGCCCACCCTTCTGCCGGTCGCTACGGCGCTGCCCCCGGCTACGCCCACTCTCCTGCCCACCGCCACGCCCGCACCCACGGCGACGCCGACCGCCGATCCCTACGCGCCTTACACAATTGCGGGCCTTGCCGCCCGCAGCTATGGTGGCGGTCTGCTGCAGATCGAATCGACGCTCGCCGACACGCCGCTTTTCACACGCTCGGTGATTACCTATCCCAGTGATGGGCTGACGATCTATGGCTTTATGAATGTCCCGGTGGGCGAGGGGCCGTTTCCGGTGGCGTTGGTGCTGCACGGCTACGTTCCGCCCGAAAACTACGCGATCATGACCTATACGACACGCTACGCCGACACCCTCGCGCAGGCCGGCTATCTGACCATCCATCCCAACTATCGTAACTTCCCACCCTCCGACGAGACCGAAGCCTTCGCGCTAGGCCGCCGGGAGAGCGACTACCGCGTCGGCTATGCCGTGGACGTGCTTAACCTGATGGCTATCGTGCGCGAGCAGGCGGGGCAGCCCGGCCCGCTGCAAAGGGCCGACGGCGGCGACATCCATCTGCTCGGCCACAGCATGGGCGGCGGCATCACCCTGCGAGTGATCACCGTGGACCAGAACGTGAGCGCGGCGGTGCTCTACGGCGCAATGAGCGGCGACGAGCAGCGCAACTACGAGAAGATCTTCGAGTGGTCGAACGGTGAGGTGGGCGCGAATGTGCTGGCAACGCAGCCCGACGTACTGGCCGGTATCTCGCCCATCTATCACCTGGAGCGGATCACGGCGCCGGTCAGTATCCACCACGGCGCGCTTGACGACACGGTGCCTCCGGCGTGGTCTGACGAGTTGTGCCAGCTCCTACGCGCGTTGCAGAAGCCGGTAGAGTGTTTCAGCTACGCCGACCAGCCCCACACCTTTTACGGCGACGGCGACCAGCTCTTCCAGCAGCGCGTGCTCGACTTCTTCAGCCGCCACTGACGTAGACGCCGCGCCACCATGCCCGCCACGCCGCGTTTCATTGCCCTGCAAAACCGCGATTTCCGCTTCCTGTGGACAGGGTTGCTCTTCTCGATCACGGCATCGGAGATGCAGTTCACGGCCGTTACGTGGCATATCGCCGAGCTGTTGCGGGGCCAGCGGATCGATCTGCAGATTGGCTCCTGGTCGCCAACGCTGGATGCAGCGGCGCTGGGCGTCGGCGCCCTGGGCGTGGTCCGGCTGGCGCCGATCATCTTCTTTGCCCTGCTCGGCGGCATTGTCGCCGACAACTATGACCGGCGCCGCATACTGATCATCTCGCAGAGCGCTGCGCTGCTCTTCGGGGGAGCGCTGGCAGCCGTCACGCTGACGGGGAACGTGACGGTGCCGCTCATCTACCTGTTCAGTGCGGGTAGTGCAGCAGCCTCGGCCTTCGACGAGCCGGCCCGCCAGTCGCTGGTTACGAACCTGGTGCCCCGCGCCCATCTGAGCAACGCCGTCAGCCTCAACACGCTGCTCTCCTACCTGGCGGGCATCATCGGGCCGGCAACCGCAGGGCTACTGATCAGCTCGGCTGGGCTGGGAGCAGTCTACGCCATCCACGCCGCAGGTTTCCTCGCTATGCTCGTCACCCTCCTGCCGATGAACTACCGCCGGCCTGAGGGAGCGCCACGCAGCGGCTTCCGGCTACCCGCTTTCCGTGAAGGGCTCGCCTTCACGCTGCGCTCGCGCCTTATCTTCAGCACAATGCTGCTCGACTTTTTCGCGACATTCTTCTCGTCGGCGCGCACCATGCTGCCGCTAGTCGCCACCAACATACTCGGTCTCGACTCGCGCGGTTATGGCCTGCTCTCCACGGCGCAGCCTGTCGGCGCCGTCGTCGCGGGCCTGATCCTCTCGATGCGCCGCGATATTGACCGCCAGGGCGCCGTCCTGCTGCTCAGCGTCGCCCTCTATGGGCTGGCGACGGCCCTCTTTGGCCTCTCCACGAACTTTGCCCTCTCTTATTTCATCTTCTCCTTCACAGGCGCCGGCGACACAGTCTCTACCGTCATCCGGGGAACGATCCGCCAGATGGTCACACCAGACGAGCTGCGCGGGCGCATGACCAGCGTGAACATGGTCTTCTTTATCGGCGGGCCGCAGCTCGGCGAGCTGGAGGCGGGGCTGGTCGCTTCCCTGATGGGCGTGCCGTTCGCCCTCGTCAGTGGTGGGCTGGCGACCGTGACGCTGGCGGGCTGGATCGCCTGGCGATTCCCCCGCCTGCGCGATTATCGCCACCTGGATTACGCTTTCTGAGGTATAATCGGCGCACGATGCGTCGCTCTCCTGCGCTCCTGCTCGCGCTCATCCTGCTTATCATCGCCGGCGCCGTGTTCGCCATCCGCGTAGCCCAGCCGGCCGGCGCCCGGCCTGTTGCCGCTGTGACGGCAGTCGCCGCTGCGACGGAGACGGCTGGACCGACGAACACGCCGCGCCCCTCACCGACGGCGCTGCCGCCCACCTATACGCCGGAGGCCACGCCGACCGCCAGCGCCACGGCCCTGCCCACCTCGTCGCCGACGCCGACCCCTGTGCCTTCGGCAACGCCCTCTCCAACGCGGGCCGTCACGCCGACGCCCTATGCGACGCTGATTAACACCGACCGTTTTCCGACGGCGGTGCCTACCTTCGCCCGCCCGCCGAACGTGACCAACATCGCCCTGCTGGGCAACGACGCGCCCTTCGCTTCCAGCGGGCATACTGACAGCATCATCATCGTCTCGGTGGACCACGACCTGCGGACGGCGACCATGCTCTCGCTGCCGCGAGACATCTACCTGCCTATTCCCGGCTATCAGATGGCGCGCATCAACACGGCCATGCCCTACGGTAGCGTTACCGACTATCCCGGCGCAGGTGGGGGCATGTTCAAGGATACGATCGCTTACAACTTCGGCATCCCCGTTGACTATTACATTCGCATCGGCTTCGATGGCTTCAAGGAGGTTGTCGATCTGCTGGGCGGCGTCAGCGTCGCCGTCACCTGCAAAGTGACTGATTGGCGGCTGATCGAGCCCGATCTCGATCCCCACGTAGAAGAAAACTGGGAGATGTTTACCCTGGACACCGGCATCCACCACATGGACGGCGACATGGCGCTCTGGTACGCGCGCTCGCGCCGGGGCAGTAGCGACTTCGACCGCGGGCGGCGCCAGCAGCAGGTCCTGCGGGCTATCTTCAACCGCGGGCTCGACCGCGACTTTCTGAGCCGCCTGCCCGAGCTATGGGAGACTTACCAGGAGATGGTCGAGACGGATATGCCGCTGACGGTCATGCTGCAACTGGCGGCGATAGCGCCCGACGTGCGTGAGAACGGCATCCAGCACCTCTATCTCCCGCCCGCGGCGCTGCGCGCGTGGACCACGCCGGCCGGTGGGGCCGTGCAGCTCCTGCAGTGGGAGGCCGCCGAACCGGTGCTGGCGCAGCTCATGCAGCCGCCCCTGCTGAACCACGCCACTCGCCCGCCGATCACCGTCGAGGTAGTTACGCCCCACGAGTTTACCTATCGTCTGGCGGCGGAAATGCTCGCCTGGTATGGCTTCGCACCCGTGCGCGGCGAGGCGGAGGGCGAAATTCCTGGCCGCACGGAGGTCACCTACTTCGGCTCCAGCCGCAAAGGGAGTTTCGACTGGCTGCTGGCCTGGCTGGCCGGCGTGGATGCCGAAGAGATCACCCTGGAGCCGGCCGGCGCCAGCGATTATGATTATCGCGTCGTGCTGGGCTATAACTACCACCCCTGCCGCTCGGAGCGGGAAGCGCCGACCCTGACCGGCAACCACTGACCGGTCGCTGCCCTGCCTACCACCAGCCTTCACTCATGCTAACCACCTGCCAGCGAAAGAGCTGGTAGCGCTGGCGGGGCCTGGCGTCCGTCGATAGCAGTAAAGCGGCTGCCGCGCTCTGCTCCGCTACCGGCCCGGCGAGTAACGTCTTCCAGCCGGCCCCGGCGGCGCTTTGCAGGCTCGCCGCCAGCAACTGCCGGCCTATCCCCCGGCGCCGGACGTCAGGCGACACCCCACCCAGGACCACCCGCGCCTGTCCAGTCTGCCCCGCAGCGCGGTGCAGCCCGAGCCGCCGCCACAACCGCCGCCCGCCGCGAGCGCGCTGCAGCCAGGGCGCGATGTCGGGCTGGAGGAGGGCAAAGCCGGCCGGCCTGCCCTCCACTTCCGCCAGCCAGCCGGATAGCGGGGCCAGAGCGCCCCACCAGTCCAGCAGAAAAGCCATTTCCGCGGCGTCGGGCGCGGCGAAGAGCCCATCGTCCCGGCAGACGGCGGCGACCAGCGGCAGCAGATCCCCGGCAAGGCGCGCCGGCTTCAGCGGATGTAGGGTGGCCGGTCCTACCGGCGCCTTTGTCCGGGCGGCGGGTACTCGTAGGGAGTAGAGGCGCGTTTCGGCTACCGGCTCCATCACCATGCCGAGCAGCTCGGCGAGGTAGGGCGGGTCGTAGGGGGTATCCTGCGGCGGCGTTTCACTCCAGTGGCTGGCCAGAACCCCCGCGCCCAGGTACGGGCTGAGGGCGACCGGACCGAGGAACGAAGAAGCCTCGCTTTCGGCGGCGGCCCGTTCCAGAAGCTGGCGCAGCGTCGCCTCGTCGTTGACACAGCGCAGCAGGCCGAGAAGCGCCTCGCGCTGGCGCGGATGGCGCAGAACGGCCGTGGTCGCCACCGGCCTCTCCAGGTCAAGGGTCATGACGGGCCGCCCGGGCCCGGATAGCGGCTGCCCGCTCGCGGGCCGGTGCAGGGCCTCCAGTGTCAGATAGGTCGGCCGGCAGCGGCGAACGTGTTCGCTGCGCAGAGCAGAACGCAACGTGGGAAAGTAGGGCGGCGCCCAATGCGGATCGGCGGCATAGAACTGCCACCACTGCGTCAGGAAGCGCCGCTCCTGCAGCCAATCAGCCGCCACGATGGTGCGATAGTTGAAGTAGCCCGCTTCCATTTGCGCACCTCCTCGCGGCGGCGGTGCGGCCTAGACGAACTTGCGCAGGTGCCGGTTCCAGCCGTCTGCGACGCGCGCCTCCGGCTCGTCCCGATCCAGATAAAGGCCAAACACCCTGGCCATGTCGCGCAGGGCCGCCTGCGCCCCGGTAACGTCCCGGCCGGCAGCGGCGATGCGCAGGATCTGCTCGGCAAACTCCTCCATAGCCCGCAGGGCGATGGGTGAATCCAGGTCGTCGTCGAGCGCCGTGGTGAACGTCTCCAGAGCCCCCCGCGGCGAAAGCGGGCGCTCTGTTCCGCCGCTGGCGGCGACCGCCTCGCGAAGGAGTCGCGCCGTGGCGTCTGCCCTTTCAAGCGATTCCTGGCGGTACTCCCAGGCGCGACGGTAGTGGTGCTTGTTGAGGTAGATGCGCAGGGCGTCGGGGTGCCAGCCCTTTTCGAGCAGGTCGCGGATCATGATCAGGTTGCCCAGCGACTTGCTCATCTTCTCCCCCTCGTAGCGGACCATCGCCGTATGCATCCAGAAACGCACGAACGGCTCCACGCCCGTGGCGCCCTCGGCCTGGGCGATCTCGCACTCGTGGTGGGGAAAGACAAGGTCGGCCCCGCCCCCGTGAACGTCGATGGTGTTGCCGAGAAGCTCGGTGGCCATCGTCGAACACTCAATGTGCCAGCCGGGGCGGCCCGGCCCCCACGGGCTTTCCCAGGCGGGCTCGCCGGGCGCCCGGGCCTGCCAGAGAACGAAGTCCAGCGGGTCGCGTTTGTGCGGGTCGCCGGGATGGTTGCCCCGCTCGTTGGCGACGGGCAGCATCTCGGCTCGTGGCAGCTTGCTCAGCGCGCCGAACTCCTCCCACGAATCGACGTGGAAGTAGACGTTCCCACCGCGCTCGTACGCATAGCCGGCGTCGAGAAGCGTCTGGATGATGGACAGCATCTCCTCGATCACTTCCGTCGCCCTGGGGAAATGGTCCGGCGGGCGCACGTTCAGCGCCTGCATGTCGCGGATGAAGTGCGCCGTCCAGCGGTTGCCCACCTCCCGCCAGTCCTTGCCGACTTCTCGCGCCTTGCGCAGGATATCGTCGTCAATGTCGGTGACGTTCTGGACGTAGGTCACCTCGTGGCCGAGGAATTCAAGGTAGCGTATGAGAAGGTCGAAACTGGCGTAGGTGAAGGCGTGGCCCAGATGGGTGGTGTCGTACGGCGTGATGCCGCATACGTAGACGCTTACGTGTTTGTTGCGGGGTGTAAACGTCTCCTTTTCGCCGGTCAGGACATTGTAGAGCTGCATCGGTTCCTCGTATCAGGCGATTCAGGCCGGGGTGGGGTTGTCGACAAATTGGGCGACATAGTAGCTGGGATTCGGAAGCTCGCCCGTGGCTACCTGCACCAGCTTATCCCAGCTATAACGGGCGCCGTGGGCAATGAAGCGCTCGACGAGCAGCCGCCCGGCGGCCGGATTCTCCACCAGGCCGCCGGTCTCGTCGGCAACCCACTGCTCTAGCTGGCTGGCAATCAGCTCGCCCAGAATGTAATTGTGGTAGTAGACAGGCGCCAGGGCGATGTGGTATTTTGCAGCCCAATCTGGCGCTTCCCGCCCGGTGGGCCGGCGCACCTGCTGGTAACGCTGGACGAGCGCCCACCAGAGATTGTCGAGGTCCTGCCGGTCCGGGTTAGCGTAGAGGGCGCGCTCGAAGTGCAGCATAACCATCACCCAGCGCAGGAAGATGAGCTGCGCGGCGGCGTGCTCGCGGGCCAGCTCGTCCTCCAGCTCGCCGATTGCCTGCGGGTCGCGCTTCGCCACGTCGCGCAGCCAGCGCGGGTTGCGCGTCAGGCGGCCCATGAGCATGGCGAGCGCTTCGGTCGAGTTCGTGTGTGCCGGCGTGCGCAGCAGATAGGGGAGCGAAAGCGGCAAATACTTGTTGTAGATCGCGTGGCCCAGCTCGTGCATCATCGTGGACATCCAGCGGCTATCGGAGCGCAGGTTGCAGAGCACGCGCGTGTCCCCTTCGCGATCGATGCGCGTGCAGAAGGCATGCTGGTTCTTGCCCTCGCGCTCGTACAGGTCGGAGCGTTCCAGAATGTCGCGCACCTCCAGGCCCATCCCATCGTATGCGCGGATGCTCATCGCCGCGACGTCAACGTCCGCAAACAGCGCGTTGAGATCGGCTTCATAGACGGGCGGCGCTTCCTGGAAAAACGGGTCGGCGTAATGCCAGGGCTGCAGCGTGGCGGAATCGTCGAGTCCCAGCCGGGCGCGCAGCCGCTCGTCCACCTCCTCTTTGACGGCGGTGAAGCTGTCCGCCGTCTCCAGGGCCAGCCGGTCGAAGAGCGCAAACAGCTCAACTTCGTCTATCTCCTGCCGGTAGAGCGAGAACGCGTAGTGGTCGCGAAAGCCGAGGCGGCGGGCGACATCGTTGCGCCGATGGGCCAGCTCGCGGATGCGCGCCGCGGCCTGAGCGCCGACCTCCTTGCTCCCTTCCCAGGCAGCCCGGCGCAGGCCATCGTCCGTCTCGTTTCGCAGAATCGTGGCGATCTCGTTGTCGCTGATCGTTCTGCCGCCGACGACGGCGCGATGGTTCGTGAATAGCTCCTGGATGTCGGCTTCCAGCTCAGCAATCGCCTCGTTCTCTTCCGGCGTGCTCTGGTTGGTGAGGAAGGTGCGGTGCAGGACTTCCATCTGCCGCGCCAGGAGCGGGTCGGCATACTCTTCCCGGGCGGCGTAGAATGACTGCACTCGTTCCCAGTCATCCGCATCTTCGTAGAGGCGGTGCTCGCGCTTGCGCAGCTCCACAACCTCGTCTCTGTACTGGCTGGCGCCGGTCGTTGCCAGGTTCCAGCGGGCCAGAGCCAGCGCTTTCCAGATGGGGGCGACTTCGGTCACGAAGTAATCGACAAAGTTCTGGGCTTCTTCTGCTTCAGCCATGCCTCGCTCCTTGTTTGCATTGATGTCCCTGGTATTGTACCCGATGCGCAGCACGGGTGATAACGTACGGGCGAGGTCGCGCGCCATACTGCAGTCGGGTCATGACGCGCCGGGCCATCAACGGCTATAATAGGGCGTTTGAGGAGGACTGAATGGCTTCTGATTCAAACAAGATTGAGAAGAAAGGGTTGGAATTCAGTATGCTCCATCGCACGATGGAGTTTTTTCATCGTCCCGCGACCTGGCCGCTCTATCTCGTCGTTCTGGCAGCGCTGGCTGTCGCGGCGCTGGTCACGGCGGTCTGGCGCGGTGTGGGCCGGCTGCGGCGCGTCGCTCCTCTCGCCGGCTTCGTCCATCTGGCCTTCCTTGGTGCCGATGCATTCTTGCTGCACAGGCTGCCGCGCTACCGGGTTTCCTATGGCCCGTGGAAGGCACAGGGTGCGGCCCTGGCAGCGCCGCGCACGGCGGCGGCCCTGCTGGTCCCGCTGTTTGCCGGCGTCCTCGGCGCGACGGGCACCCTGGCAGCGCACGCCGGCCTTCAGGGATTGGGCAGCCTGCTGCTCTACTGGGGAGCGCTTGTGGAGCCGCGCCGCCTCGAGCTGACCGAAATGGAGCTGTCGCTGCCCGGCCTGCCCGCGGGCGCGCCGCCCATCCGCCTGCTGCACATCAGCGACATTCACCTGGAGCGGCCTGGCCAACGCGAGGACGATCTGGTGGCCCTGGCCGAGGCCAGCCGGCCTGACCTTATCGTTATAACGGGGGATTACCTCAACCTGTCGTACAACCGAGACCCGGAGGCGGTCGAGCACGTGTGCTGCCTGCTGCGCCGGCTGAACGCGCCCCATGGCGTCTATGCAGTGCTGGGCAGCCCCCCTGTAGACCTGCGCGAGGTAGTGGTCCCGCTTTTCGAGGGGATGCCTGTCCGCCTCCTGCGCGACGAATGGGTCACTGTCGATCTGGGGGAGGGGCGGTGCGTCCACATCCTCGGTATGGACTGCAACCACGACCCCGAGGAAGACGGCGAGCGGTTGGAAGCGCTCTCCGCATCCGGGCCGTCGGGAAGCGTGCGGCTGCTGCTCTACCATTCGCCGGAGATGATGCCGGGAGCGAAGGAGCAGGGCTTTGACCTGTACCTCTGCGGGCATACCCACGGCGGGCAGGTTCGCCTGCCCTACTATGGGGCCGTGCTGACCAGCTCCAAGCTGGGCAAGCAGTACGTCATGGGCCATTACGCCGAAGAGGGCACCCACCTCTACGTCAGCCGGGGCGTCGGCTTTGAGGGGCTGAGCGCGCCGCGCGTGCGCTTTCTCAGCCCGCCCGAGATTACCCTCTTCACGCTCCGGCCCGCGGCTCCCACGCCGGACGCAGCATAATCTGCCCGTCCTGCACCCGCACCTCAAAACGCAAAAGGCGGCAGCCCTCGCCTTCCGGCCAGGTGGCCCGCCCGCTGCGAACGTCGAAGGTGTAGCCATGTTCGTGGCACTTGATCTGCCCCCGCGCCAGCCGCCCTTTACGTAAATCGGCCGCGGCGTGGGGGCAGATGTTGCTGAAGGCTGCCAGCTCGCCGCCCGCCCGGGTGATGATCGCCTTTTCGCGGCCTACCTGTGCGACGACCATCTCATCCTCCCCAACACCTTGAGCACGAATCTCCGTTGGGAAAAAGCCGTCCGGGCCGGGTGCGTTCTTCTTGCGAAATAGGGGCATCGTCGTCCTCTTCGTCGTTCGCTAGGGGTCTGATTGCCTCAGATAGCCAGTCGTTCGGGAGCGTCCTTTTGAACGGGCCATCAAAAGCCGGTACTATACCACGTATGTCGTTTCTCTCGTCCCTGGGCAGGGCAGCGCGCTCTCCGGCTCTGCGTACAGCGCTCCTTCTCTTCATCGTCGCGCGGCTGCTGCTCAGCGGCTGGGCGCTGCTCGTCACGGCGCTGATTCCCCTGCCGGAGCAGCCTGACGAGCTGCTGCGCCCCTACGTCGGCGCGCCCATCCTCGACGACGGCGCTACCGGCCTTCTCCTGGGGCCGTGGCAGCGGTTCGACACCATGCGCTATCTGGCCCTGGCCCGCGATGGCTATGATGCCGATAACTCGGTCTTTCCGCCACTCTATCCCCTGGCGATCCGGGGCGCAGGCGGGCTGCTGCGCGCCCTCTCCGGCTGGCCGGTCGATACGGCCAACCTCGTCGCGGCCATCCTGATCGGCAACGCCGCCGCCATCGGCGCGCTGGCGCTCTCTTACCGCCTCGTCGAGCGACAACTATCACGGGCAGACCTGCCCAGAACGCTGATCTATCTGCTATTCTTTCCGACCGGCTTTTTCCTTTTGGCGGCCTATACAGAGCCGCTCTTTCTCCTGTTTACGCTCACGTCCTTTCGGGCGATGGAAGGGCAGCGCCCGTTGTGGGCCGGCGTGCTTGGCGCCCTCGCCGCGCTCACCCGCCTGACCGGCGTGGCACTGGTGCTCCCGCTGGCCTACCTTTACCTCGAGCAGCGCGAGTGGAACTGGCGCCGTCTCGACTGGCGGCTGGCGGGCATCCTCCTGCCGGGCGTGGCTTCATTCGCCTTCCTTCTCTGGCGTGCTGCTGCCGGCCTGCCGCCCATGAGCGAAGTCTTCGAGACAGTGTGGCTGCGAAGCACGCGCCTGCCGGGTAGCGATGTAATCATGGCCCTACAAAGCATGCTCAGCGGCAGCGGCCCGCGCGCGGGCGAGTTCGCCCTGCGCTTCGACTTCTTCTGCCTGCTCCTGATACTCGTCACGACGCCCGCCGCCTGGCGCATCAACCGCGCCTACGGGCTGTACAACGTGGCGATGCTGCTCTTCCTGCTCCTGCCCACCTCAGACATTAAGCCGCTTCACAGCCTCTCGCGCTACACGCTCGCATTCTTCCCCACCTTTCTGGCGCTGGGCCAGTTCGGGCGCCGGCCCTGGCGCAATCGCTTGATCCTCTACCCGTCGCTGGCCCTCTATCTCTACCTCAGCGGGCAGTTCTTCATCTGGGGCTGGGTGGCCTGACGAAGCGACGGCTCTACGGCGCCACCTTCACCATATCCAGTACGTCGGCGACCAGATCGTAGCGCCCAAACTGCGGAATGAGATAGACGCCCTGTACGAATGGGCGCATCTCCTCCAGAATCTCCTGCGCGATACGGACTCCTTCGTGCTGCGGCTCCGTCGCCGCGTGCATGCGCTC
This sequence comes from Chloroflexota bacterium, assembly GCA_012515125.1. GTDB lineage: Bacteria > Chloroflexota > Anaerolineae > Promineifilales > Promineifilaceae > JAAYYY01. The sequence continues at coordinate 7,004 of JAAYYY010000425.1, read as the reverse complement.
CCGGTGCGCGTCGGAGATGGTGATGCCGGGCACCTCGTTGTGCAGGAACTCCGTATTGCGGGCGTTGTAGAGCGGCTGGATGCCGACAATCACGGGCACCATCTCGTCGCCCAGCTCCGCGTGGCAGCGTTCGACGAAGGCGCGCGCCGTCCCCGGGTTGAAGACGGGCTGCGTGAGCACGAAATCGGCGCCGTTACGCACCTTCTTGCGCAGCAGCCCGATCTGCCGATCGGGGTCGGCCGCCTCCAGGTTCAGCGCTGCGCCGACCACGAAATTGGTTGCCCGGTCGATGGACGCCCCCGACTGCTCGACGCCGGTGTTCAGTCGCTGCTTGATCAACTGGATGAGGCCGGTGGGCACAATGTCGTAGTTGTCCATCGCCTCGGGGTAGTCGCCGATGTGCGTGGGGTCGCCCATGACGACGAAGAGATTGCGCACGTCGAGGGCGTAGGCGGCGAGCAGGTCGCCCTGGATGCGCAGCAGATTTCGTCCTCGAGTCGGGAAATGCAAAATCGTCTCCAGCCCAACTTTTCGCTGGATGAGCTGGGCGGCGGCCCAGGCGCTCATCCGCATGCGCGCCAGGGGGCTGTCGGCCACGTCCAGGAAGTTGGCGCCCGCTTCCTTCAACATCGTCGCGCCGGCAATCATCCGTTCGGTGGCAATGCCCTTCGGCGGGCGCATCTCCACCGTAGCCACGAAGCGCCCTTCCTGCAAGTATCTGGCGAGCTGGGTGGGCTGGTCGGCCGGTAAGGTGACCCCTCCACGCTGCCGCCGCGTCTGCTGGAGCGGTATCTTTTGTTCGTGCTGCTCGGGATGGTCCAGGGCCGCGCGCATGGCCGCAATATGGGCCGCATGGGTGCCGCAGCAGCCGCCAATGAGGGAGACGCCTGCCCTGAGGAACGCCGCGGCATAATCGCCAAAATAGGCCGGCGTTGCCGGATAGAGGACGCGCCCGCCCTGGATATGCTCCGGCCAACCGGCGTTGGGCATGGCCGAAAGCCGCAGCTCTGGCGCGGCTTCGCGCATCTCCTGGATCAGGCGCAGAACCTGAGAGGGGCCGCTGCTGCAGTTTACGCCGGCTACGTCTACGTCCAGCTCGGCGAGACGGCGGGCCACGTCGGCGGGCGTATCGCCCAGTACGGTCACGTCGTCGCGGGTGAAGGAGATCTGCGCTACAAGGGGCACGTCGGGCGCTACGCGGCGCGCTGCGCGAACGGCTGCCTCCACTTCGCTGAGATCGCTCAGGGTCTCGACGACGATCAGATCGACCCCCTCTACGTCGTCGGGATCGACCAGAGCGGCAATCTGTTCGGCGAAGGCCTCGACGGCCTCGGCCATGCTGACCCGGCCCAGAGGCGCCACATGCACCCCAAGCGGACCGACCGAGCCCGCCAGCAGCACAGAGCGGAAGCTGCCGGCGATGGCGCGGCGGGCCACCGTCACGGCAGCGCTATTGATGGCGCGCACCTGCTCTTCCAGCCCGTGTTCGGCCAGCTTAAAGCGGTTGGCGCCGAAGCTGTTCGTCTCCAGGATGTCGGCGCCGGCGGCGATGTAATCACGATGAACGTCGGCGACAATGGCCGGCTGCGAGACGTTCAGGGCATCAAAACATTCGTCGATGGGGATACCGCGCCCATGCAGCAACGTGCCCATAGCGCCGTCCAGGAGCAATGGGCCTTCGGCCAACCGCTGTTTGAATGCCTCACGATTCATCGTCGTCCTCACACACCGGCCTAGTTGTCGTAAAACAACTCCGCGATCAGGGGAGCGGCGCTCTCGTTGATCAATACGAGCACGGAGGCGCCGCCGGGCGTTGTATAACTCGTCACGTAGTTGTGGTCAAGTACGGCCCGGTTGATGTTCTCCGAGGGGATGCCTTTCGCGATATTGGCCAGCTGGATAAGCTGTTCGAGGCTCAGGTCGGTGCGGATGCCGTCGTGGATCTGCTGGTAGAGGAGGGGCGCCCGCAGGATCAGGTCGTCGATGCCCAGGCTTAGCGCCTTATCGCGGATAGCCATGAGCACCTGCTGCTGCCGTTGGGCGCGGTGAAAATCGCTGTCCTGGTGGCGGGTTCGCGCATAACGCAGAGCCGTATAACCGTCGAACTGATGCGTGCCGGCCGGGATGTAGAGCGGATCATACCCGTAGTTCATGTCGGGGAAGGTGGGGTCGTTGATGTCGTATGGGACTTCCACCGTGATGCCGCCCAGCGTATCGATAACTTCGATGAAGGCGTTAAAATCGACCATGAAGTAGTGATCGACGTTGATGCCGAGGTTGTATTCGACCGTTGCCATCGCCAACTGCGCGCCGCCGGCCGGATTGTTGCCCTGGGCGCCGTAGACAAACGCTGTGTTAATGCGATCGCGCCCGCGGTCGGGGATAACCACGTACAGGTCGCGCGGGATGGAGAGCAGCGAGGCGGTATTGTCCCGGCGGTTGACCGAAAGAACCATCATCGTGTCCGTACGGGAGATAAACGGCTCGCCCGGCCGGCGGTCGATGCCCATGAGCAGGACGTTAATGCGCTCCTCGTCAGCATCGCCGAAGACAGGGAGCGGCGTCGGCGTCGGCTCGCCAGGAGGCAGCGTGGCGATGGGCGCCACGCCGTCCTGTGGCAGAGGCGGCAGGGCAGTGGCGGCTGCGGACTCTGCTGCCTCCTCCAGCGGGTTAAAGGGCTGCTGCGCGGCGGCGACGACCGCTTCGATGGTCAGAAAGGCAAAGAACGACACGGCAATGCCGCTCAGCACGAAGGTGACCGCCAGCGCCAGGCTGAGCCAGCCCGGAATAAGTCCAGTTCTACGTCGTGTTGGTGTCAAGCTACATTCTCCTTGACAGAAAAATCCCGCACATTATATCGGGCCGCTCGCCGGCCTACCTGACGTATAATCCTCTGTTATACCTACTGTTAACCTCCCATCATTATGAAGAAAAACGTAATAAAAACCTTTGACAAAAGGGAGCTGTAGGGATACAGTTAGCTTTAGGGGCGGCCAAGCTGCCAGAAGTAAGTCCGCACAATGGCTGGCCTTCGACGAGGGCCGACACGGAATCGACTACTATGTCCTTAGATCGTTTTGGGCGCAACATCAATTATCTCCGGATCAGTCTGACCGACCGCTGTAATTTGCGCTGCGTTTACTGCATGCCGGAAGATATGACCTTCCGGCCGCGGGCCGAGCTGTTGCAGGACGACGAAATCCTGCGCCTCGTGCGGATCTTCGCCGAGCTGGGCTTCCACAAATTCCGGCTGACGGGCGGCGAGCCGACGGTGCGGGCTAACGTGGTCGATATCGTGCGGGGCATCAGCCAGACTCCCGGCGTGCGGACGGTGGTGATGACGACCAACGGTCTTCTGCTGGCCCGCCAGGCGCAGGCTCTGGCCGACGCCGGCCTGCGACGGGTCAACATCAGCATCGACACGGTCGATCCGGAGAAGTTCCGCAAGCTGACGCGCTGGGGCAAAGTTGAAGACGTGTGGGAGGGCATTGAAGCCGCCGAGGCCGCCGGCCTGGAGGTCAAGCTCAACGCTGTCGTCGTGCGCAACTACAACGATCGGGAGGACGTGGTGCAGCTTGCCGCACTCACTCAGAAGCGCAACTGGCAGGTCCGGTTCATTGAGATGATGCCTTTTGGCGACGTCGCCGACTTCCAGCAGGCTGGCATCGTGCCGGAGGCCGAGCTACGAGCCACTATCGCCGAGGCGCTGGGACCGCTGGAGCTGCTGAACGGCGGCGCGCTGGACGGCGAGGCGCGTCTCTACCGTCTTCAGGATGGGGTTGGCAGACTCGGCTTTATCAGCACCGTCACCGAACCATTCTGCGCCGGTTGCACGCGCGTTCGTCTGACTGCCGATGGGCGGTTGCGCCTCTGCCTGCTGCGCGAAAACGAGGTAAATCTGCTGGATCCGCTCCGCGAGGGTGCCAGCGACGCCGAGATGAAGGCGCTGATCGAAGAGGCCATCTGGTGGAAGCCGTGGGGCCATAGCCTCGACGAGGATGTCATTCCGCTAAACCGGGTGATGTCGGAAATCGGCGGCTAGTCAGCGTTCCGGCCTGAGGTCAATTCCCCAGGTCCGGTCAACCAGGTAGAGCGGACGCCCTTTTACCTCGTCGTAGATCCGCCCCAGATACTCGCCAATAATCCCCAGACTGATCAGCTGCACGCCCCCCAGGAAGAGCACAATGACCAGTGTCGTCGCCTGCCCGGCGAGCGGGTTAGATGGCCCCAACAGACGCAGCAGGATGACGACGATAATCGCCAGACCGCTGAGTGCCGCCAGGCTGAAACCCAGGTAAGTGGCCAGCTGGAGCGGCAGATACGAGAAGCTGGTAATCGCGTCAAGCGCAAACGGCAGCATCTGCCGCACGCTACTGAACTTCGACTCGCCAGCAAAGCGCGCCTTGCGCTGGTAGGGGATGCCGATCTGCCGGAAGCCTAGCCACGGAATCATCCCCCGCAGGAAACGGTTCCGCTCCGGCATGTGCCGCAGCACGTTGACCACGCGCCGGTCCATGAGGCGGAAATCACCAGTGTCGAGCGGAATGTTCACGTCGGTAATGCGGTAGATCAGCCGGTAGAACAGCTTGGCGGTAAACAGCTTAAACCATGTCTCCCCTTCCCGTCGCGTGCGCACGCCGTAGACGACGTCGTACCCTTCCCGCCAGCGGGCGATCATCTCTGGAAAGACCTCGGGCGGATCCTGCAGATCGGCATCGGCCAGGATCACGGCATCGCCCTCGACATAATCCAGCCCGGCGGTCACCGCGATCTGGAAGCCGAAATTGCGCGAGAAGCTGAGACCGCGCACGCGGGGATCCTGTTCGTGCAGAGCGGCGATGACTTCTGCCGAACGGTCGCGGCTGCCATCGTCTACCAGGACAAGCTCCCACGGCTCGCCGGTCTGCTCCATCACCTCGCGCACGCGTCGGTACAGCTCTGGCAGCACCGGTTCTTCGTTATACACCGGAGCGAGGATACTGATGACCGGCTTCTCCTCCGGCGTGCCGTCGTTGTTCTTTTCAACCGGCCGGATCGTCGTCTGTTCTTCCATGGTTCTGTTCATGCGCTCGCTGACCTCTGTATATATACACGCTAAAGCAGGTGCAGGCGCTAATTCTCATCGATTTCCAGCCTGACCAGCAACCCTACGTGGTCCGAAGGATAGAGCGTCCTGTCGTCCGGCGAGGGGCGGCGAAAGATGAGCCGGGCTGCGCTCGCCTGTATCCCCCGCGAGATGAACACGTAGTCGAGGCATCGTGCCTCGTCGTCCCCGGTCACCAGCGCGGTGGGATAGGTGGCGATTGGCTCGCGCCCATGACAGAGGGCGTAGGCCGAGCGGTACGCCTGGCGGATGCTCTGGACTGCCGGGCCATCTGGCTTCTCGTTGAAGCTGCCGGCAATCACCTGCAGCGGCGCCCTTCCTGTCGCGTTCAGCCAGCCCATCAGGCGCATTGCCTGTTCCTCGCGCGTCTCCGGCAGCACCAGACCGGGATGCAGGCGCGCCGTGGCAAAGTCCAGCAGGCGGCCGGTGGGCAGGAGCACGTTCGCCCGCAGGGCTACGTTGCCCTCGCCCAGACCGAGCCCATCGTGTGACAGAAGCGGCAACCGGCTGAATATGGCAACGCCTGTGAAGAGGTCGCCGGGCCGCCGCTGCTGGACCAGCCGGTAGGGCTCCCGGCGCAAGCCGCTACTGCGGGCGTTGACCTGAGAAAGCAGCCATTGCCCCTGGCGGTAAAAAAGGGAGACTTCCTGAATGGCGATTAGATCAGGCAGGTGATTGAGAATCTCGGCGACAATCAGGTGCCGCCGCTCGCGCCAGCGATCCCTGCGCTGGTGGATGTTGATCGTGGCTACGGTCACGCTCGTCATCGACCGACCTAGCGTGTAATCGTCGTCGTGCCGGCGGGAACCGCTACCTGCAGGGTCTCCTCTCTGTCACGCACGACGAGGGTGAAGGGCACGTCGCTGGCGACTTCTATCTCCTGGCGGTCGCCCACCAGGTCCAGCGTGCCCTCGTTGCCCAACGGGAAGTTGGTCACGCCGTAACGCTCGTCCGTTTCCAGATACCTATCCCAGGTGACACGGCGCAGCGGCCAATCCACGGAGATGCCGATCACGTCTTCGAGGAGGATGGCGATAGGCGTCAGACCTGTCCAGCCGACGAAACCCGGCTTACTGGGCTCGCCCGGCGCCTGATGCTCTGGCGCGTAGTTTTCCCACAGGGTGTCGGTGTGCTGGAAGACCGCAGAGACGTTTTCCAGGTGATTGCGCGCTATCTGGTGGGCAAGCTTGCGCTGGCCGTGCAGACGCAGCCCCTTGAGGACCATGTAGTTGGTCGGGGGCCAGACGCCGCCGCGCCAGTAATCGCCGTTTTCGGCATTGTAACCCGGACTGTCGGCGGACTGGGCCGGGATTCGATGCGGCCGGCTGAAGGCGTTTTCCTCGCGCAGGTGCCGCACGAACGCCGTGAGCCGGTCCTCTGGGACGAGCTGAGGGTCGAGCAGCCCCCAATAGGCGCCGATGCTCTTAACCTTACTCAGCTCTCCGCGCGGGTCAGCGTCGTAGTAAAAGCCGCTGGCTTCGTCCCAGAAGCGGCTGTTGATCTCGCGCACGAGGAAGGCGTGCTCCTCGTTAAGCTCGGCTGCCGCCTCCTGCTCTTCCAGCGCGCTGGCCATTTGCGCCAGAACATGGCAGCTCAGCGCGGCCTGCATGTTGGCGTCAACCCAGGTCCAGTGCTGGTGATAGAGGCTGCCGTTCGGGACGCGCGTCTGGTTGTCCATGCCGCTGCTGTGTCCCGTCGCCCAATAGAGGCCGCCTGGCCAGGTGCGATGGGCCCGGCACCAGCGGTGATAGCCGAGCAGGGGCCAGAAGACCTGAGTCAGCCGTTCCTCGTCGAGCGTATGGCGATAGGCGCGCCACTCGGCCCAGGCCAGGATGTTTGGCCCTGTGCCGTTGGGATCGTGGGGGTAAAAGTAGTCGGCTCCCGTCTGGGTGTTGATCTC
>JAAYYY010000424.1 GCA_012515125.1 Chloroflexota bacterium | reverse complement strand
TGGCGACTGTGGTTCTCCTGGTCGTCGTCCTGCTGGTCGAGCTGTTTCCGGCGCCGGTTGTGGCGGCGCTGGGCGCCTTCAACTTCACCGATCCGGTACTGACGCGGCAGGCCATCTCACTGGCGCGCCTGAGCGTGCCCGTCGTCCTCTTTCTGAGCATCTCCAGCATCCTGACCGGACTGCTATATGCGTTGAAGCGCTTCACGCTGCCCGCCTTCACAGGCGCGATGTTTAACGGCGTGATCGTGCTTGCCGTGTTGCTCCGGCCCGACCACATCGAGAGCCTCGTCTGGGGCATGCTTGCCGGCTCGCTGTTGCAGGTAGCCATGCAGCTCCCGGCGCTGCGCGACGCCCGGCTTCGCTGGCGGCTCGACTGGCGCCACCCGGCCATCCGGCGGATCGTGCAGCTCTACACCCCTATCGTCGCCGGGCTTGTCGTCAACCAGGCAGGCGTCGCCATCGGCTATAATCTGGCGACGCTCAGCGGCGACCGCAGCCTGACGTACATGCGCTACGCGACGACCCTCTACCAGTTCCCGCAGGGTCTGGTCGTCACTGCCCTCTCTATTGCCATCCTGCCGACCCTGTCGGAGCAGGCGCGGGGCGTGGTGACGGAGTTTCGCCGCACGCTCGCGCAGGGCATCCGGCTCGTGCTCACCCTCATCCTGCCGGCGACGGCCGGTCTGTTTGCGCTGGCGCTGCCCATCGTCACCCTGCTCTTCCAGGGCGGCCGCTTCACTGCGGCCGATAGTGAAGTGACTGCGCTGGCCCTGCGCCTTTTCCTTTTCGGACTGCCCTTCGCGGCGGTTGACCAGATGCTGATTTTCGCCTCCTACGCCCGCAAAGACACGCTACGCCCGGCGCTCGTCGGCGTGGTCAGCATTGCCGTCTACGTCGCGGTCGCCTACTATCTCGTCGTCAACCTCGACCGCTGGTGGCCGGCGGCCTGGCGGCCCGGCGACCAGCCGGCCGGGCTCTACGGGCTGATGATTGCCGACGCCGTGAAGCACCTGACCCACACGCTGCTGATGCTGCCGGTGCTGCAGAGCCAGATTGGCGGTCTGGCAGGGCAGGGCGTCACGGCGACAACCCTCAAGTCGCTGCTCGCCTCGCTGGCAACGGGCGTGGCGGCCTGGCTTACGGCCGACGCCGCGATCGGGCTGATCGGCTTCGAGACGCTGGTGCAGCGGCTGCTGGTGGTAACGGCGGCTGGCCTGGTCGGCGTCGCCGTCTATGCCGCGCTGGGGCGTCTGTTGAACATCCGCGAGGCGCGCACGCTGCGCCACCTGCTGCGCCGGTAGGCTCGCCTGCGGCGTCTTGTGCCGCCCGATAATTGGTGTACAATCCGATCAACTCAGTTCGGGGTGTCTTCTACCAGTCCGCCAGAAGGAGCGAGAGCCGTGGCAACGAACTACCGCCTGACAGTACGCAAAGGGCCAGACGTGGGGCAGCAGCATTCTCTCATTGCGGACACGGTGACGCTGGGCCGCGATCCCCTGGTTGACGTCGTGCTCAACGACCCCGAGGTATCGCGCCAGCACGCGCGCCTGATCCGCCGTGGCGACGAATTCCTGCTGCAGGATCTTGGCAGCACGAACGGCACGTTCCTCGATGGGCAGCGGCTGGGCGGCGACGCCGTGCCGATAGCGCCGGGCCAGGTGATCAACGTGGGCAGCAACGTGGCGCTGGTCTTTGAGGTAGAAGGCGATGAGAGCGCGCCGACGGTTATTGCCCAGGGTGTGGACGAAGAGCTGGAGCTTGGCCGGGAGATCGCCCGGCGCGGGGTGGGTATCTATGACTATCCGGAAAGGGAAGACGAAGAGCCTTCACCAGAAGGGGCAGAGTTTCCCCAGGTTCACGCCACGCCCATCGAAGAGCGCCAGACGATCCTCGATTACCCATCGCCGCCCCACGATCTGAGCTATCAGGAAGAGCCGGGAGACCTGCTGCCGGATTTCGGTATCTCGGACGAAGGCGTTACGCCGGCGGCGCCCTATATGGGCCAGCAGCCGGCGCCGTACCGGGCAGAGCCGCCTCCACCACCGCCGCCCGGGCCCCCGGCGCGCAGCAATCGCAACCGCAACATCATCCTCATCCTGGTGCTGCTGTTGCTACTTTGCTGCTGCTGCGTCCTGGTCACCTACTTCTGGTTGGGCGATCTCCTGCTAGACCTCGCGGGTATTGATAGCGCTGAGTTCTGGGAGATGTTCCGTTAGGCCCCGATCACGGATCAACTCCGGCCGTTTTTGCCTTCTGTTGTCTGCACCGGCTCGTGTTCGGCGTCGATGATGATGGCATCCTTCAGCGGGTCGTCGGCTTCCTGAGGTTGTAGTGTGGCGGTGTACCGCTCCACCACGTGCGAGGGCGCCATCTCCACGAAGACTTTGGCGCCCACGAGCAGGGCCATGAGGTCGTCCATCTGGCCCAGGACGGGGACGAGGTCGGGGGCCAGGTCGGCAGGGAAAAGGACGTAGGCCACGGCTGCCAGGGGCAGGAGCTTGAGGTAGAAGGGCACCTCGGGGTCGCGCATCAGGTGATAGACGAGGCGCGCCTGGTTCCAGATTTCGCGCCAGAAAGCCGGGTCGCCCGCCTGCTGCCGGGAATCCCCCTCACCTGCACCTCTTTCCTTACGGTTCTCACTCATCGGCATTCTCCTTTTGGCGCCCATTGTAGCGCAGAAGGGGTTACAAGGCGGGCACAATTCGCCGGCAAATGGGTCACAAATCGGCCTAATGCTGGCTGCTGGCGTAGGCGGTGAGCTGGGGTAAGAGCGAGTTGATGTTGTATGTCTCCCACTGGCCGAAGCCGCCGGCAGTGAAGACGGTGAAGCCGATCACGTAGCCATCGCGGCGCACGCCGGCGTCGTACCAGGCAAGCTGGTTGAGATAGGCCTGCTCCGGGCTGGGGCCAATGCCCTGCTCGACCCAGTACTGGCCGAATTCGCGCCAGCCCAGGCCGGCCGGTCCGGGGCGGTTGCCGATGATGCCGTCGATGCCTGCCTCGGAGATGACCAGGGGGATGTCCAGCCCAAAGGGGATGAGCATTTCCTCGTACAGCCAACGGTAGCGGAAGGTCAGCGCGCCGCGCTCCGGGTGCGGCTCCATGCCGGGCAGGTTGGCGCCGAAGCCGTAGTTCATCACGGGGGCGCTGTACTCGTGCAGGGAGAGGATGCCGCGATGTTCCTTCGCCTCCCAGATGGCGGCAAGGAATAGCTCGAACTCCTCGAACTCGGGCACGCCGGCAGCAAAACCGCCGATCGCGGCGCGAAAGCCGTGCTCGGCCAGCGCCTTTACCCGCTCCTGCTCAAAGCGCGAGAACCAGACCATTCGGTCGTGGTTGGGATCGGGCTCGTTGTATCCTTCCCAGTAATCGACCGCGGGATTGAGGCGATACTGCTCAAGCTGCGTGTTGACGAAGTCGCGCGCGGCCTGCTCGGGGTTCTGATCGTAGTGCGGGCCGTCGGTGTTGATGCGCCCGATGGTGATCGTGCGCGGCGACGCCTCCTTGACCTCCGCCAGAAAGCCGAGATCGTCCACGGCTTTGATGACGGCGGGCTGGGCGTGGCGCACGAACTCCATGATATTCGGGTCGTTATTGCGGATAACGTGCAGCCCCAGCTTGCTCGGCCCCAGGGCGTCGGTGGGCGGCAGCGTGGGGATGATGCTGACGTAACGTGTCGCCGTCGGGGTGGGCACCGTCGGCGTGGGTGTGGGCGGGATGGGCGTGCGCGTGGGGAAGAGCGGCGTTGCCGTGGGCAGGTCGGTGGGCCGCAGCGGCGCGGCCGAGCGGAAGTTGCCCCCGACGCCGTCCTGCCGCGCTGCAGGCGTCCACGTGGGCGGGGTCAATGGATCGGGCGAGGCGGTCGCGGTGGGTAGCACAGCCAGAGCCGCCTGCGTCGGCGCGGGGGGCAACGACGAGTTGGCGCTGCAGGCCACGAGCCCGCCCGCCGTTAGGACGATAATCCAGCGTAGAATTCGCGCCATGAAGCCCATCATAGCACAAAGCGAAGGCCCCCTGAATGGCACCATTGGCACAGTCAGGGGGCAATGTTACAATCCCTGCCCGACGTTATGCTACTCTTTATCCTGAAACTCCTCGTCGTTCTCGTCTTCCTCGTCGCCTTCCTGCGGAATCCACGGCCATTCTGGGGCGTCGGCTTGCTCACCGTCGCTACCGCATTTCTGCTCGATACCTTCCTGAGCACCTTTGGCTGGGAGACCGTGCAGAACTCGATGGGCTTCTTCTTCTACGTGCTCGTCGGCGCGCTCGCCGGTGCGGCGGCGGCCTGGATCTGGTCGCTCCTGCGCCCTGTGCTGGGCACGCAGGCTCGCGCGCCCGTCGCCACCATGCCGGCGACGCCCTCCTCAGCGCCGCTCCCGCGCGCCGACGGGCGCAACAATCTTGCCTTTGACCGCCGCGAGCTGTACGATCAGATCCGGGAGCGGCTGGGCACCGAAGATATGCGCGATCTCGCCTTCGACCTGCAGATCCACGAGAACGACGTCTTTTCGCCGGGCTACAGCGCCACCGAAAGCATCGTCCGGCTGATGGACGTGGCCGAAGCGCGGGGCAAGTCCGCCGACCTGGCGCTGGCGGTAGAACGCATTCTGACGCCGATAGCGGCTGCCGACCTGCCGCGCCCCGAGAAGCTGAGCCCGCAATCGCCGCCGACCGTGCTCCGCCATTACCTGCTGGCGAACATGACGCAGGATGAGCTGGCGGCGCTCGCCGGGCGTCTGGGCATCGACTGGGAGCAGTTGGGCAGCAGCAAGCGAGAGGTGGCGCGCAACCTGCTGCTTCATTTGCAGCGCCGCAGCCGCCTGCACGAGCTAATCGCGGCGTTGCAGCCAGAAGAGGCGGCGGAACAGGACGACGCGTAGAGCGATTTCTCCAGATCGCGCCACGTCGCTAACAGCTCGCTTCTTTTTCGTCGGGGAGCAACACCAGACCTGCCGGGTCCAGCATCAGGTGGACGAGATGGCCGACCGGCGGCACCTGCTCGTCGGCCTCGAACTCCAGCGTCAGAGTCGCCCCATTGGCCAGGGCGATCCTGCTCTGCTGGTAGCGACCGCGAAAGTGGCAGGCTTCGACCGTGCCGGCGAGGACGTTGAGGGCCACGGCGCGGTCCGCCTCGGTCGCCAGCACCCGGCCGGCGTCGGGCCGCACCAGCAGCACTCCTTCCCCAAGATCGCCGGGCGGCGGCGCTACCCGCAGCTCGCCCAGCTCGCTCTCGACGACGGGCGGCTGCCGCTGCAGCAGGCGCGCCGGAAAGAGGTTGGACATGCCGATAAAGCGGGCCACGAAGGGCGTCTCCGGGCGCCGGTAAAGCTCCACAGGGGTATCGACCTGTTCGATGCAGCCGTGGCTCATCACCACCACGCGGTCGGCGACGGTGAACGCTTCCTCCTGATCGTGGGTCACGTAGATGCTCGTGGTCGCCGGCCCGCCGTCGCCCGCGCCGGCCTGCTTCAGGATGGCGCGCAGCTCGATCGCCAGCCGCTCGCGCAGGGCACGGTCCAGCGCGCCCAGCGGCTCGTCGAGCAGCAGCAGGCGCGGCGCCGGGGCGAGGGCGCGGGCGAGAGCCACCCGCTGCTGCTCGCCGCCCGACAGCTCGTAGACGCGGCGCTCGCCGAAGCCGGTCAGGCCCACCAGGGCCAGCATCTCCTGCACGCGGGGGCGGATCTGCTGCCGGGGCCAGCCGAGCATACGCAGCCCAAAGGCGACGTTCTCGATTACGTTCTTGTGCGGAAAGAGGGCATAGTCCTGAAACACCATGCCAAAGCCGCGCTCGTGCACGGGGATGGCGCTCAGATCCTCGCCGTCGAGAAGAAGCTGGCCGTTATCCGGCGCGGTCAGGCCGGCGATGATGCGCAGCAGGGTCGTCTTGCCGCTGCCGCTGGGCCCGAGCAGGGCGACGACCTCGCCCGCCCCGACCTCCAGGTTGATCGAGTGGAGCACCGGGTCGCCGTCGAAGGCTTTCTCCACGTTGCGGATGGTGAGCATGCGCGGATTGTAGCGGTGCGGGGAGAAGGCTGCACGCCGGACGGGCCGTTGTCGAGTGAAGTGGCATTGCCGCGCATTCAGGTGGCGGCGAGCATCGTCTGCGCGGTGCGACGGCCGGCGTCGGTGAGCGCCAGGTGGCCGTTTTTGCGTCGGATGAGGCCGCGCTGTTCGGCCATCTGCACCACCCGCACGGCAAACTCCGGCGTCCAGCGCAGGTGATGGCTCAGGTGGTCCACCCGGTTCTCCAGCACCGCCTCCGGGGAGTCTTCGTGGTTATAGAGATGGATTGCCAGCGCCGCCTGCGCAAATTCCCAGCGCTGGCGGGTACGGCGGCGCGCCAGGGCTACCAGGCCGCGCTCCGGCGCGAACAGCAGGACCACGAGGAAGATCAGACCGGCGGTAGTTGCCATAGCCCCTGAGATGCTGGCGTCGAGGAAGTGGGCGAGCCAGTAGCCGGCTATCGCGCTGGCGACGCCAATCAGAACACTCAGGCCCAGCAGCCTCGGCAGGCTGTCGGTCAGCAGGTAGGCGCTGACCGGCGGCGCGATCATCAGGGCGACGACGAGGATGGAGCCGACCGTGTCGAAGGCGCCGACTGCGGTGACGGAGACCAGCGTCATCAGGGCGTAGTGGATCAGGCCCGGCGAAAAGCCGAGCGCCGCCGCGAGCCCGGCGTCAAAGGTAGAGAGCTTAAGCTCCTTGTAGAAGACGGCAATAAAAAGCAGGTTGAGCAGCAGGATGCCGCCCATGACGTAGAGGCTGACCGGGCCAATGTCCACGCCGAAGGGGCGGAAGCGCTCGAACGGCGCCAGCGCCAGCTCTCCGAGCAGCACCGCATCGGTGTCAAGATGGACGTCGCCCGCGTAACGGCTGATGAGGATGACGGCGATGCTGAACAGGGCCGGGAAGACGAGGCCGATGGCGGCGTCTTCGCGCACCAGGTGGGTGCGGTTGAGCAGCTCCACGAGGCTGACGGTCAGCACGCCGGTCAGCGTCGCTCCGGTGATGAGTAGCGGCGAGTTGAGGTCTTCGACGATGAAGAAGGCGACGACGATGCCGAGCAGCACGGTGTGGCTGATGGCGTCGCTCATCATCGCCATGCGGCGGAGGACGAGAAAGGCGCCGGGCAGGGCGCAGGCGGCAGCCGCCACGGCCGCGATAAGCTGGATTTCAACCTGGTCGAACGTCATTCTTCCTCCCCCCTGGCTATCCGTTCCGCTTCGATGCGGCCGGCCTGGGTTAACGTCCAGTGGCCGGGCCGGCTCTGGCGGACGAGGCCGCGTTCGGCGAGCGTCTCCAGCGTATGCCCGACGCCGCCGCTGCCGGCGCTCATCGTGCGCAAAACGGCAATGTCGTGGGCGTGCTCCGGGTCGTCGTGCTGTTGGGCCAGTGTGTACAGGTCGGAAAGCACCGCAGTCACGCGCAACCGGCGCCGGCTGCGCTGCCGCTGCAGCCAGCGCGCGAGCAGGCCCCGGTTGGGCGCCAGCAACAGGCTGAGAAAGACAAGGCCGCTGGCGACGAGCACGATGGTCGGCCCCGTGGCAAAACCGCCACCACTGCTGCTGATCAAGACGCCGCCCACGCCGGAAACCGCGCCGAACAAGGCCGCCAGGGCAACCATCACGCCGAGGCGGTTGGTCCACTGGCGGGCGGCGGCGGCAGGAGCGACGATCATCGCGCTCATCAGCACGACGCCTACCGCCTGCAGGCCGACGCCGATAGCCACGACGATGAGGGTGATGAGCAGCGTGTCGAGCGCGCGCATGGGGAAGCCGAGGCTGGCGCCGAAGCTGGCGTCGAAGCTGAGCAGCTTGAGCTCTTTCCAGAACAGTACCATCAGCGCCAGGGCGATGCCCCCCAGGACGGCCATGGTGACGATATCCTGTTCCAGCAGCGTCGCCGCCTGGCCGAAGAGATAACGGTTCAGGCCGGCCTGCCCGGCGTCGGGGATGCGCTGGACGAAGGTCAGCAGCATCAGACCAAAGCCGAAGAAGACGCTGAGCACGAGACCCAGCGCGCTATCCTGTTTGATGCGCGTGTAGCGCACGACGACGCCCATCAGCAGCGCGGCGACCCAGCCGGCCAAAATCGCGCCAATCAGCAGGACGATGGGCGTCCGGCTGCGCGTCAGCAGAAAGGCGAGGACGATACCCGGCAGCGCGGCGTGGCTCATGGCATCGCCGAGCAGACTCTGGCGGCGGAGCACGGCGAAGGAGCCGAGCGCCCCGCTGACGATGCCCAGCACAGCCGTACCCAGGGCGACGGTGCGCAGGGTGAAGTCGATGGTCATCGCCCGGCCTCCGGCAGGGCCTGCCGCTCGTCCAGCGCAGCCTGTGAATCGCCGTTCGCGCCGCCCCTATCACCGTCGAGGAAGGCCACGCGACCGCCGTAGGTGCGCCGCAGATTCTCGGCCGTAAAGACCTGCTCGACCGGGCCGGCGGCAATGCTGCGCACGTTGAGCAGCAGCACCCAGTCAAAATAGTCGGGCACCGACTGTAGATCGTGGTGGACGACGACGACCGTCTTATTGGCGGCGCCCAGCTCCTTGAGCAGGGTGACGATTGCCCGTTCGGTCGTCGCGTCTACCCCCTGGAACGGCTCGTCCATAAAGTAGATATCGGCGTCCTGCACGAGCGCGCGGGCGAGGAAGACGCGCTGCTGCTGGCCGCCGCTGAGCTGGCTGATCTGGCGCCCGGCGAAATCGGCCATGCCGACCTTCTCCAGCGCTTCCATGGCCAGCTCGGCCTCGCGCCGGCCGGGACGCCGGAGCCAGCCGAGATGGCCGTAGCGGCCCATCATGACCACGTCCAGGACACTCGTCGGGAAATCCCAATCGACGCTGCCCCGCTGGGGCACGTAGCCGACGAGCCGGCGCTGTTCGGGGTACGGCTTGCCGTAGATGAGCACCTGCCCGGCGGCGGCCTCGATCAGGCCAAGAATGGCCTTGATCAGAGTCGTCTTGCCGGCGCCGTTCGGGCCGACAATCGCCAACAGCGTGCCCTCCGGTACTGCCAGATCGACGTCCCAGAGGACCGGCTTGTCTTCGTAGGCGACTGTCAGGTCGGCAACTTCGATGGCGTGTCGTCCGTCCATAGATTCGGTCATGATTCAATTACCTCGGGCATCAATTCGGGGCGCGGCCGGCGGAGCAGGCGCATGCCGTTCAGCGTCACCAATAGAGAAGCGCCCACGTCGGCAAAGACGGCGAGCCAGAGGGAGCCCATGCCCAGCAGGACGAAGACGAGGAAGGCGGCTTTGATGCCCAGGCTGAGGGCCACGTTGGCGCGGATCGTATTCATGGTGGCCCGGCTGAGGCGCAGGAGGAACGGCAGCAGGCGCAAATCGTCGCCCATCAGGGCCACGTCCGCCGTCTCCAGGGCCTGGGCAGTGCCCGCCGCGCCCATGGCGATGCCCACCGTGGCGCTGGCGAGAGCCGGCGCGTCGTTGATACCGTCGCCGACCATCGCCACGCCGCCGTATTGCTGGCGCAGCGACGCCACGGCATCGA
>JAAYYY010000423.1 GCA_012515125.1 Chloroflexota bacterium | reverse complement strand
CTGCCAGGACGGCAGCCGCTCGCGCCGCAACCAGACCCGGCCCAGCCCGGTGACCAGCCCCAGCAGGCCTCCCTGGAAGAGCGCGCGCGGCAGGTGGGCGAGCAGCTCACTGGGCGGGGCCACGATCAACGTCTGGTAGAAGAATGGCAGGAGGAAGGCGGCCGCGCCTGCCAGCCCGCCGGCGAGCGCGCGCTGCCAGCGGGGACGGCCGGCGCTGAAAATGAGCAGCAAATCGACGGTCATGACCAGCAGCAGACCAGAAACGCCGCCGGTGAGCACGCCGAGCAGGCTGCTCAGATAGGCGTAATAGCTCAGGGCCGATTGTTGCCGGGCCATGACCAGAAAGACGACCCCAAAAACCACCGCCCCGCCGTCGAGAGCCAGGAGCGCGCCCCGGCGGATGCGCTGTCGGGCAGCGACGCGGGCCCGTTGCTCGGCGTCGATGGCGGCGAGGCTGGCGGACAGATATTCGTCCTGCAGCGCCGTGAGTGTCGTCTGGTCGTCGGCAGCCAGCGCCTGGGCAAGGGCCAGTGGCGCGCCACGCAGGAGGGCGCCCGGATCGCGCCCCAGCTCCAGCCAGCGCCGCGCGGCCTCGTCCAGCTCATCGTGCCGGCGCAGCCGCTCGCGATTGCTTTCCAGCCATTCCTGCAGCCGGGGCCAGCGGCGGATGAGCGCTTCGTGGGCCACTTCCACGCTCTCCTCGCCGACAGTCACCAGCCGCTGCGCCGCCAGCCGGTCAAGCAGCGCCTGCACGCGCTCGGGATTGTCGCCCAGGGTAAGCAGCTCGGCGCGGGATGCTCGCCCGCGGCTGTCGGGCAGGGGCGCGCTGCCATCCGGGCCGCGCCCGCCCAGCTCGACGAGGCGCAGGAAGATGTCGCGGGCCAGCGCCTGGTCTTCCGGCGACAGGGCCAGGTAACCGGCCTCAGCCGTGCGGGCAATGGCGCCGCGCACGCCGCCCGCGGCGCTGTAGCCCTGATGGGTGAGCGTCCGCCCGGTCCGCCGCCGCCACGTCTCGTGCAGCGCGTGGGAGAGAAGCGGGAGCGCGCCCGGCTCGCTGCCCACGTCCTCGAGGATGCGGTCTACGAGCCCTTCTTCCAGCTCCCAACCGAAGCGCCCGGCCGGCCCCTCGATAGCCCGGCGCATCTCGTCCTGGCTCATCGGGCCAATGTAGAGCTGCCGCCGGGCGAGCAGGTCGCGCAGCCCTTCGAAATCGGCGCAGCGGTGGTAAAAATCGGCGCGCAGGGCGATGACAACCAGGGTCCGGCCCGCAGCTTCCGGCGCCACCGCCGCGACAAGCCGCTCGACGAAGGCGCGCCGCTGCTCCTCGTCGCGGCAGAGGGTGAACAGCTCTTCAAACTGGTCCGCGACGAGCAGAACGCGCCGGTCGCTCTCTCTTTCCTGGATACGGCGCGCGGCGTCATCAATGCTCACTTCGCCGGCCTGCAGCGCGGCAGCCAGCCGGTTGGCCTCGACAAGCTGCGCCGTCTCGCTCTGCCTGCCCTCCAGCCAGCCGACCAGCGGGCGCGCCAGCTCCTTAAACGGCTGGTCTGTCGGCGTAAAAGGCGCGACCAGCCAGCGGCTGCTGCCGGCCGGCGGCTGCACGCCGCCTTCCAGCGGGCGCCCCTGCAGCAGCGCCGGAATGAGGCCGGCCCGCACCAGCGAGGTCTTGCCGCTGCCCGACGCGCCGACGACCGCGAGGAAGGGCGGCGTCTGCCCCGTCGCCGAACTCAGGCCGGCGGCAAGCTGCTGCACGAGCTGGGCGGTCAGCGCTTCGCGGCCAAAGAACTGGCCGGCGTCCCCGATATCGTAATAGTGCAGCCCTTTGTAGGGCGCTTCGCCGGGCACGGCTTCGGGCGGGTGGCGGAGGGTCGCAGCCAGCTCCAGCAGCGTGTTGTGGCAGGCGTCGTCAGGGTGCAGGTCGGCGGCGATCTGTTCGAGGAGAAGGGCCAGCGCGGGCGCGCCGTCGGCCGCGAGCTGGTCGTGCAGCAGGGCGATGGTGCGATCGACGCGGTCGCCGCGACTCTGCCCGTCGGGCAGCCGGCTGCGCCAGGGCTGCAGCGCGGGGCGGGCAAAGAGCGCGCGCAGCGAGGCGTTGTCGTCAAACGGGCCGCACTGCAGGAGCGCCTCCCGCAGGCTGGCGGTGGAAATGAGGCTCTCCTGTGCCGTCGGACCGGGGCTGCTCGTCATAGTGACATTATAACGCGCAGTCCGGCAATTTCTGTCAAGCGCTTAATAAGTGCGCCGGCTACTGGACGGCGGGCACCACCAGCACCGGCCGGCGCGTCGTCTCCATGACGGCGCGGGAAACGCTGCCCAGCGCGCGGATACGCTCGATGCCGGTCAGCCCTTCGAAGCCGAGGATGATCAGGTCGGCGTCCAGCTCGCGGGCCAGGGCGACAATCGTCGGGGCGGGGTCGCCGACGCGACCGATGACGTCGAAGGGCACGCCGTAGCCATGCAGCTCGCGCGCGTAACCCGACGCCAGCTCCTGCGCCTGCAGCTCGGCCGCGCTGATGGAGAAAGGTATGGCGACGTGCTGCTTCTCCTGCTGCGCCTCGGCGCGCCGGTAGCGCTCTTCGGGCATCACGTGGCAGACGGTGAGCGCGGCGCCGCTCGCCTGCGCCAGCCGGCCGGCCATCTCAATCACGCGCGGCGCCTGCTGGTCTTCATCCACGGCGACGAGAAAACGTTCCATGGTTACCCCTCCTGCTGTGGGAACATTGGGCTGTGCTGCCGCCCGATTAAACCACAGAGCGGCGCGACTGTGTAGGGGCGGGTCTGTAGGTTGCGGTTCTGTAGCGCGTTTTTCCAGATCGCGCTCCGCATTTTCCGATCTGTGATTAACCTGATCGCCATGATTGCCTATGATTTTTCGCTTCCTCAAAAATCACAGGCAATCATCCCATCATGAGAATCACAGTTCAAAGAGGGGGCGACCAGGGATGGTCGCCCTCCGCTGGGCGGCGGCGCCGGGGCGGGGGATAATGAGCCGGACAGAAGGAGGGATTTCATGCGCATTGCGATTTATGGTACGGGCGGCGTGGGCGGCTACTTTGGCGGGCGGCTGGCCCAGGTGGGCGAGGAGGTGGCGTTCATCGCCCGGGGCGAGCACCTGCGGGCGCTGCAGCGCGACGGGCTGCGCGTGGAGAGTATCGCCGGCGACTTCCACATCGACCCGGTGCAGGCCACCGACAACCCGGCCGATATCGGGCCGGTAGACGTGGTGCTGGTGGCGGTGAAGACGTGGCAGCTACCGGAAGTGGCCGAGGCGATGGGCCCGCTCGTCGGCCCCGAGACGATCATCGTCCCTCTGCTCAACGGGGTGGAGGCGCCGGGGATACTCGCGGCGGTGCATGGCGAGGAACACGTCGCGGGCGGGCTGTGTAGCCTGATCACGTCCATTGGCGGGCCGGGCCTCATTCGCCACGAGGGAGCGCCGCCGCGCATCGCCTTCGGGCGGCTGGACGGCCGGCCCGAAGCGCGGCTGGAGGCACTTCTGGGAGCGCTCTCGCGGGCACAAGGGGTGACCGCCGAAATCGCCGAGGACGTGGAAGCAGCCATGTGGCGCAAGTTCCTGATGATCACGACTTTCAGCGGCGTGGGGGCGGTGACGCGGGCGCCGGTGGGCGTGATGCGCAGCCTGCCGGAGACGCGCGCCCTGCTGCAGGAATCGCTGCGCGAGATTTACGACGTCGCCCTGGCCCGCAACGTGGCCCTGACGCCGGAGGCGATGGAGTGGGCCATGGGCTTCATGGACGCGCTCCCACCAACGGCGACGGCGTCGATGCAGCGCGACATCCTCGAAGGGCGCCCGTCGGAGCTGGAGGCGCAGAATGGCGCCGTGGTGCGGCTGGGCGCCGAGGCGGGCGTGGAGACGCCGCTGAACCGCTTCATCTACTTCAGCCTGCTGCCGCAGGAGCGAAAGGCGCGGGGGATTGAACTGTGATTTATCTGACCGGTTTTTCGGCGAAGCACCCTTCTAGTAGAGTGTTTTTTCCAAATCGCTCCGCACCGCGCGATTTGAAAAATCGCGCCACATCGTCGTGCGGCAGCGCATTTCAAGAATGTCCAACAAACCCGCCCTACAAAGTCGGCGGGAATCATAGTCAATCAAGGAAATCAGACGAATCACAGTTCAGAACCGATGCGGGCTGGAAGCCCGCGCTCCCGTCAGCCGCGTGAGTATTGCAGCGCGGCCCAGCCGAGGATGCTGCCGCCGAGGTTGAGGGCGTAGAGCCAGTAGGCGCCACTGGCGTCGAAGACGAAGCCGCTGAGCGGGTTGCCGAGCATCAGCATCAGGCTGCGCAGGGTGACGGTCAGCAACGCCAGCGTGGTAGCGCGGTAGCCCACCGGGGCGTGGTCGTTGACGTAGGCGATGATGGCGACGCTGTACAGGCTGTACTGCACGCCGAGCACGGCCCGGCAGGCGAGGACGGTGGGGATGGTCGGCAGCAACAGCATGGCGACGGCGCGGGCGATGGAAAGCACGAAGTGGAAGCGCAGCAGCCAGCCCGCCGTAAAGCGGCGCAGCAGCCGGTCGGCCCAGAGCATGGCCGGCAGCTCCACGGCGGCGTTGAGGGCGTTAGCCAGCCCGACGAGCGCTTCCCCCGCGCCAAGCTGGCTCATGTAGATCGGCTCGAACTGGAAGAGGTTGTTGTTGGTCAGCAGCCAGTAGAGGCCGAGGGAGAGGGAGAGGCCGGCGAGGCGGCGGCTGCGGGCGATGGCGGGCAGCGCCTCGCGCAGGCCGGGCCGCGCCGCCGGTCTGGCGGCGGCAGGCTTCTGGATGGCGGCGCGCGGCATCCACTGCAGGGTCAGCGCGGAGAGCACGTAGCCGGCGGCCATCCCGGCGAAGGCCAGGTAAAGGCCGAATAACTCGATCAGCCGCCCTGCGGCGGCCGTGACCAGGGTCCAGCCGAGGGAGCCCCACAGGCGGACGCTGCCGTAGCCGGCGTTGTTGGCCTGGGCGGCGACGTGCGCCGCGAGCAGGTCGGCCAGCGGTAGCAGCCCGGCGCTGGTCATGCTGTAGAGGGTGGCAAAGATGGCGATGGGCAGGAAGGCGCTCTGGCGGCCCAGGATGAGGACGACGACGGCGGTGGCGAGCAGGCCGGCCTGCATGATGCGCACCGGGCGGCTGGTGCGGTCGCTCTGCGCGCCCCAGTAGGGAGCGACGAGCAGCCCCGCTCCCGCGCCCAGCGCGCCGAGCAGCCCGATCTGCGTGCCGCTGAGGCCGTTGTAGTGGTAGAAGAGGCTGACGAAAGGGAAGAGAAAGCCGCCGCCGCCGATAAAGACCAGCATGAAGAGGCGCATCAGCCAGAGGTCGCGGCGCGACGCGACCAGCGCGGGCGCGGCTCCGTCGCTCAGGGCAGCTCCCAGGGTGGCCGGCCGTGGCCCGTATCGGACAGCGAGCGGCGGATCGGCCCGGCCAGCTCTGGTATAACGTCGGCCGTCGCGGCGAGCAGCCCGAAGCAGCCGGCCAGCATCATGTCGCCGAACGGGGTGGCGAAGGTGGGGCGCAGCGCCGAGCCGGCGAGCAGGGCGCGGCGCGGGCCGGTGACGACGACCGCCGACTCCCCTTCCGGCAGGGGCAGCGG
>JAAYYY010000422.1 GCA_012515125.1 Chloroflexota bacterium | reverse complement strand
GCTGTTGCGCTCGACGTGCGGCGGATAACGACATTACGTGCCTGCGGCCCCTTGCCCATGTCCACCAGATCGAACTCCACGCGGTCGCCCTCGTAGAGATTGCGGTAGCCCTCGCCGTCGATGGCCGAATAATGGACAAAAACCTCCTGCCCGCCATCATCTGGCAAGATAAAACCAAACCCCTTGATCCGGTTGAACCACTTCACAGTGCCACTGGCTCTGTACATGCGAACCCTCCAGCAGGAAATAGACCACTTCCCCTGTCGCGAATGGAAGCGACGCAGGGCCATGCCAACGAAAAAGAACCAACAAAAGAGCACTACTCCAGGCTGCTACACTAATAACACGCGCCGCAGACCATGTCAATGAAAAAAGTGCCCGCTGGGGCACTTTTATCGACATTTTCACGGCAGGAGAAGCACCGCTCACGGGCGTGGTCGGAGCGTCGCTTCCAGGAGTAGCTTATCCGCGAGTGTGTTGACGAAGCCCACGCTGCGGGCCAGCCGGAGCGACGCTTCGTTGTGCGGCTCCACGTGGTAGAGAGGCGTGCGGCCGCTCTCCAGCAGGTATTGCGCCAGCGCCGTGACCACAGTCCGGCCCCACCCCCGCCCGCGCTCCTGCGGACTGGTGTAGACTGAAATGTCGGCAAAGCGCGGCGACTGCCAGTTCAACGTGGCCGAAGCCGCCACGTCGCCGCGTTCTCCATCGCGGGTGGGACGGACGATGAAACGCGACAGGCCGTCGGGCGTCGTGGTGCGGGTAACTAGCACGTTGACCTGCTGCTCGAAGCGGGCACTGTCCAGCCGGAAGAGCAGGAGCTGCTGCTCGTGCCGAATGTCGAAGATCGCGGCGAGCAGCGGGCGGTAGGAAGCCGGGGCGTGGATGAAGAGCGAGCTGCCCGGCGAAAGTGCTTCGTAGATCATCTCCACACCCAGCTCCAGCTCCTCCGGCAGCCGCAGGGTCATCAAGGGGCGAAAGAGGTCAATGCCGGTGCGCGCCAGGGCCACGTAGCCCAGAGCCCTTTCCGCCCCGGCCAGATAGGGCTTGATCTCCACGCGGTTTTCTGGATGGTGATAGGCGTAATAGACCGCCGTCGCATCGCCGACTGCCGTCTGATCCAGCAGGGGCCGGATGGCGCGGCGCGTGGCTTCCAGGCTCATGGCCGTTCTCCACCGGGCGCGTTCTGCCGGAGGGCGGCGAGCGCAATGCCGGTCGCGGCCTCGACGGCTCGGCTCACGACCTCGCGATGGGGATCGTAGCTCTCCATCGTCTCGCGCTGCCCGAGCACGTTGCCGTCAACGGCCAGAATAGCCGCCGTCTGCGCGCCGCGCAGGCTGCCGACGATAAAGAGAGCGGCACATTCCATCTCCACGGCAACCACGCCCGCTGCCGATAGCACGGGATAAGGCGTCAGGTGCGGCGTCTCCACACCCTGATAGAAGTTGTCGAGACTCAGAACGATACCCTCGCTCACCGTTTGCTCCTGGGACGCAGCGGTTTCCAACAGCGCGTAGGTGAGGCGCACGCCGGCTACTGCAGGATAGCCATCGGGGACAGTCGTCCGGCCGTAGCCGGTCTTGTCTACGGCGGCTGTCGCCACAACCAGGTCGCCGGAGACGATATCTGGCTGCAGGCCACCGCAGGTGCCAACACGCACGATCCGGCGGGCGCCCGCCGCAATCAGCTCCTCAAAGGCAATCGCCGCGCCAGGGGCGCCGACGCCGTGCGAGCAGACCGCTACAGGCAGCCCGCCGTACGTGCCCCGGTAAGCCCGGTATTCACGCCGCTCGGAGAGCAGGGTGGCATCTTCCAGGCGCTCTGCGATGCGTGTCGCCCGGTCAGGATCGCCACAGACAATGGCTGCCGCGGGCACGCTGCCGGTGATGAGACCCGTGATAGGAAGCTGTTGTGGTTCGTCGCTCATGACGATGTTGAGTAGCTGCACGCGGTGCAGCTAATCAGCTCCTGCCTACAGATTAGACGTCGGCCCGGCCGGCTTATTGTCCAGGATCGCTTCGATGCGGGCCATCACCTCGTCGTCCAGCAGCTCGACTACCTCCAGTGCCTTCATGTTATCGTGAATCTGATCCGTCCGCGAGGCGCCCGTGATGCAGGTGCTGACGTTGGGATTCTTCAAGGTCCAGGCAATAGCCAGCCGGGCAGTATTGGTGCCCAGCTCCTCCGCCAGCGCCGTTAGCTCACGTACCTTCTGGAGCTGCAGGCGCCCTTCTTCGCTCTCCAATCTGCGCCGCAGCCAGTCGTACCCCTCCAGCGTCACCCGCGACCCTTCGGGGATGCCCTCGTTGTACTTGCCGGTCAGGAAGCCTGAGGCCAGCGGCGACCAGATCGTCGTGCCCATCCCGTACTGGCGGTAGAGGGGCTCGTATTCCACCTCGACCAGCTCCCGGTAGAACATATTGTACTGGGGCTGTTCCATAGTCGGCGGCTGCAGATGATGGCGATAGGCAATCTCGTAAGCCTCGGTGAGCTGTCGCGCCGACCATTGTGAGGTGCCCCAATAGAGCACCTTTCCCTGGCGGATCAGGTCAGTCATCGCCCGCACGGTCTCCTCGATGGGCGTGTCGTAGTCGGGCCGGTGGCAGAAGTAAAGGTCGAGGTAATCAAGCTGCAGGCGTTGGAGCGCCTGGTGGCACGCTTCGGTCACGTGTTTGCGACTCAGCCCGGCCTGGGTCGGCCGTGGGTCCCGGACGGAGCCCCAGAAGACCTTGCTGGAGACGATGTAGCTATCACGTGGCCAGCCCAGCTCTTTGAGCACTTCGCCCATAATGCGCTCTGACTCGCCGTTAGCGTAAACCTCGGCATTGTCAAAGAAGTTCACGCCATAATCATAGGCCACTGCCATCGCCTCCTTCGCCCGGCTGACGTCGAGCTGGGCGCTGAAGGTGACCCATGAGCCGTAAGAAAGGGCGCTGACTTTGAGTCCAGAATTTCCAAGGCGACGATATTCCATTTCCATATGAGCAACTCCTTTCTGCTATGTGGAATATAGGGTCCCCCATGACCCAGGAGAACCGAAACTGCAGCCCCACGCCCGCAGTCCAGTTTATCCGAATCGCCCCTCGTTGGCACAGACGCCCGTGGGTCTAGTCGCCGAAGCTGATACCCATGTCTCGTGCAGTCAGCAAAATGTCGCTGTCCAATAGCACAGTACGGATGCGCTGGCTCGCCTCGGCCAGAGGGACGTAGCGCACGCCGGGCGGATCGAGGGCAACCATAATGCCCGACTCGCCCGCCTCCAGAGCGCGCACAGCAGCGGCGCCAAAACGCAGCGCCAGCAGCCGGTCGCGGGTGGTCGGGCTGCCGCCGCGCTGCAGATGGCCCAACACCACGACGCGCGTATCCTGCCCGGTCAGCTCTTCCAGCGCCTCGGCGACCTTCGCGCCGATCCCGCCCAGCCGTTCGGCGTGGCCGATTTCTCGCTCGGCGACCGTCAGCTCGCCGCCCACCGGCTTCGCCCCCTCGGCGACGACGGCGATGGAGAAACCATAGCCCATTTCGTTGCGCTCGCGCACCTTCTGGGCCACCTTTTCGATGTCGTAAGGTATCTCCGGGATCAGGATGATGTCGGCCGTGGCGG
>JAAYYY010000421.1 GCA_012515125.1 Chloroflexota bacterium | reverse complement strand
GGCGGCGAGGAGCTGGTCATCCCCGTCACCCTCGGGGCACGCCCTTAGCGACTGGTGCGTGAGGCGTGGGGCGGCCCTGCTGCGGACTGGGCCGCCCCACCCGCCCCCTACACGAGAAAATACGGGTCGAGAATGCGCACCTCGGTGATGCGATCAACCGGCAGCCGGTTGCGTTGGGCCGCCCGGCGAATCGCCTCCGGCGTGGGCGCGTCGCAGAGGTAGAATGCCCGCCGCCGGTCTGGCGTGACGTAGGAGTGGATCCACGTCACGCCGTCCAGCGCGTTGTTGCTCACGACGTGCAGGCAGAGCCGGGCGCCCTCGTCGTCCAGCGTCAGCCGCAGCCCATGCGGAAAGGTCTGTTCGACAAGATAGCGAGGCATCGGCATCTTCTCCTCGTCGCCGGCATCCTGAAGAACGGTCCGGCCTACTCCCGTCTGAGCAGCGGCAGGAAGACGCCATACGCCGGCGCCGCTTCGTCCGTGTCGTCGTCCACGATGGTTAGCGTGAGCGTATCCGGGCTGGTCAGCGACGCATTCTGCGGATTGCTGAGGCTGATCACCACCGTTTCGTCCCCCTCCACCAGCCCATCGTCCACCAGATTGATGGTGATGGTCTGGCTGATGACCCCCTGCGCGAAAAGCAGGGTGCCGCTGGCAAGGTCGAAGTCCACGCCCCCGCCGCTCGCCGTGCCCCCCGTCACCGCGTAATCGACCGCCACCGTCGCCGCGCCGGCCGGCTCGTTGAGCTGCACGATAACCGTCGCGCTGCCGCCATCTTCCGGTGCCGACGCCGACTCCGCCGTGAAGCTGACCGTCAGCTCCTGCTCTTCGTACGTCACGTACAGCTCGTACAGACCGTCAGTCTCCTGGTCGGCCCGGTACACCGTGCGTCTCCCATCCGGGCTTATCGCCACGTGCGAAAACGATTCGACGTCGCCCCCACTGACCAGCGGGCCGTTCAGCTTCATCGCCGGCTCCGCGCCCGCCGCGTCGGCCCGGTATAGCTCGTACACCCCGTCGCTGCTCTCGTCGGCAAGATAGATCGCCCACCGCCCATCCTCGCTGAACGTGAAAGAATCCACGTCGCCATTCTGCGCCAGCGCCCCGTTAAGCTTTTCCGGCGGCGCCAGCCCGTCGAGCGGCGCGCTGTACAGCTCGTAGAGGTTATTGACCTCCTGGTCGGCGCGGTAGACGACCCGGCTGCTGTCGGGCGCTATCTGATAGTCGTCCTCGACGTCGCCTCCGATGATCAGAGGAGCGTTGAGCTTGACCCAATCGCTGCCGTCCACCCGCGCACTGTACAGCTCGTAGACCTCATCCGTTTCCTGATCGGCGCGGTAGATGACCCGGCTGCTGTCCGGGCTGATCAGGAACTCCCGGTCCACGTCGCCCCCTGCTGCCAGCGGCCCGTTCAGCCGCACGCCCTGGCCCCCCTCGATCGGCACGCTGCCCAGCTCGTACACCTCGTCGTTGAGCTGGTCGGCGTGATACACCACCCGCGTGCTGTCCGGCGTCACCTGGAACTCGAAGATGTTCCCGCCGCTGACCAGCGGCGGGTTGAGTTTCACCGCCGCGCTGCCCCCTTCCAGAGGTGCGCTATACAGCTCCCACACGTCGTCCGTGTCCTCGTCCGCCAGATAGAGCACCCGGTTGCTGTCTGGGCTGATCGTGAAGCGGAAGACCCGGCCCGTCGGGATGAGCGGCCCGTTCAGCTCCGTCGGCAGCGAGCTGCCCTGTATCGGCACGCTATACAGCTCGACCAGCCCGTCTACCTCCTTGTCCGCGCGGAAGACGATCCGGCTGCTGTCCGGGCTGATCGCAAAATCGCGCTCCACGTCGCCGCCGCTGACCAGCGGGCCGCTGCGCTTGTCCGGCCCTGTGCTGCCGTCGATGGACACGCTGGTCAGCTCGTGTACCTCGTCCGTTTCCAGATCGCCCCAATAGACGACGTGCGTGCTGTCGGGGCTGATCGCATATTCCCAGACATCGCCGCCCGTCACCGGCGACTCGTTGAGCCTGACCGGCAGCGCGCTCCCGTCC
>JAAYYY010000420.1 GCA_012515125.1 Chloroflexota bacterium | reverse complement strand
CTGGTCCAGGAAGGGCTGCACCCGAATCCGGCCGAGATGCTGCCGCGCATCGAAAAGCTGATGGCGATCGCTGCGCGCGCGGCCCGCGACGAGGAGGAATAGGCGGCGTCAGTCGCTCTTCGTCAGCGCGGCGTTGAGCAGCGCCCGGCCCGTAGAAGCAGCGCCGGTCGTCCCGCTTGCCCCCTCCATCACCACGACCACGGCGAAACGGGGCTCCTGAGCAGGCGCCAGGCCGAGATACCAGGCATTGCTGCTCCCCCCCGGCCCGGCCAACGCCTGCGTGGCGAACTCGACAATGGTCGCGTCGTGTTGCGACAGCGAACGGAGAATCTGGCTGGCGGCGGCGGCGCTGGCCGCCTCCCGCCCCTCGCCATCTACCGGCACGCTCTGCCACTCTCCCGTCTCGCTCTGGACCGCAGTGACGAGCCGTGGTGCGGGTAGCGCACCCTCGTTCGCCAGCGCCGCAAGGGCCAGCGCCATCTGCAGCGGCGACACCGTCAGCTCGCCCTGGCCGATGAGCGCGTCGGGCAGGTTCCCCAGCGTTAGCTCCGGCGGCGCCGCCACGGCGAGCGGCAGTTCCGGCGCCTCTGTAAACCCAAATGCGGACAGGATAGCGGCGACGTCATCAGAACTGAGGGCGTCGGCGAGCCCCACCATCGGGTAAGGGCAGCCATTCTGCAACACGTCGCGCCAGGTAGCGTCTTCCGGTGGCTCGGCGGCGCAGGTGCGGGTTTGACCGTTGATCTGCAGGGCACGATCGGCGTTAGCCACAGGATCGTCGAGGGCGATCACGCCATCGTCGAGCGCGCCCGCCAGCAGAAACGGCTGTAGCGCCAGGCCCGGCTGGTACTGCCCCTGCGTGGCCCGGTTGAAGAGCGGCGCCCGGGGATCGCTCACCAGCGCTTCGAATTCCTCGTCCAGCCGGTTGGGATCGTAGCCCGGATGGCTGGCCATCGCCGAGATGGCGCCGTCGGGCAGCGTCAGCAAGACGACGGCGCCCGGCCGGTCGCCCAGGAGCGTCTCGGCGATGCGCTGCCGGTCGCCGTTCAGGGTCAGCCGGATATCGCGGCCCTGTTGCGCCTGGTGCATGTTGTGGCGCCAGAATCTCTCCCAGACGTTGTTGCCGTCGCCGCGCAGAACCGCATCATAGCCTTCCTCCACGCCGGCGGTGCCGAAGCGAAAGCTGTAGTATCCTACAGCGGGTCCGCTGCTCCCCAGCGGGTAGACACGCTGCGGCGCAGCGTCCGGGCCGGTCGTCTCCGCGAGAACCTGACCCTCGCTATCCAGAATGCGGCCGCGCCAGATGCGCAGCTCCGCTTCAACACGGCGGGGGTTATCCTGGCGTTCGGCCAGCGCTGCGCCGCGAACCACCCCCCAGTAGCTGAGCGCCACGGCGATGGCCACGTAGGCGAGGAGCAATCCGATGATGAGCTTCTGGATGCGCTCGAAATGGCCCATTGGCCCCATTATCGCTTCCTGCG
Source organism: Chloroflexota bacterium (assembly GCA_012515125.1). Taxonomy (GTDB): domain Bacteria; phylum Chloroflexota; class Anaerolineae; order Promineifilales; family Promineifilaceae; genus JAAYYY01. Next base: position 120 of record JAAYYY010000420.1, on the reverse strand, counting down.
CAAACGGCGCTGCCCCAACTCCATCCGCGAAGATAAGTTGAGCAGCAAGCCCAACATGGCGCTCGTCATGAGCAGCGAGCTGCCGCCATAGCTGACCAGCGGCAGCGTCACTCCGGTCAG
>JAAYYY010000419.1 GCA_012515125.1 Chloroflexota bacterium | reverse complement strand
GGCCGGGCGGTCGCTGTCGTGGCCCTGTTGCTGGTCGTCCTCAACGTCGGCCAGCTCTGGTTTCAGTCGTACCCAACAGCCGAAATCCTTCTCCGGGCCTTCTTCTGGGCGGGATTGTGGCTCCTGCTCGTAACGCTGGAGACCGGTAGTAGCGTCGGGGCTGCTCTCGCCGGGTTATCTCTTGGCCTGCTTCACCTGACCAAGCTGGACACACTCTTTGTGCCGGCCGTCCTGCTGCCGCTCGGTCTCTACGCAGCCGTGAGCGGGCGCTGGAAGCCTGCCTATACAGTTTTCACGGTTGTTTACCTGGCCCTCGTTAGTCACAGCCTGATCCACGCTCTGGCTATCTCGACCATTTACACGCTGGATCAGGTAACGCGAGTGCTATTGCCCGAAGCACTGTCCGCCTGGGTGATCCAGAACGTAGGCGGGACTACTGAGCCCGGCGCCATCGCCGGGCGGCTGCTCGCTGCGGGCTGGCCCGTCGTCGCCGGTGCGGTCATTGTCGCGCTCGCGCTCTGGGCATTTCTGCGCCGTGGCCGCTCGCGCTACCGTCCCGCTCTATTGGTCTCAGAGCGACGCCTGGGCGGTTTTTTCCTGCTGCTGCTGGCCCTTCCGCTCTCGGTCCTCGGCCTGGCCGGTCTGGTCTATCCGCTCGGGCCTACGCCGTCGCTGGCGTCCGTTGCGGAGACGCTGACGCTGGTGAGCTGGTATCTGCTGCCCCTCGGCCTGCTGCTGGGGCTCGTCGGGCTGCTCCAGCGCTTTGCGGAAGACGTGCGGGCCGGCGCCGATGCTGCCCGGAATCGTCTGCCCGCCTGGCTCCTCCTGCTGGCGAACAGCATCCCGCTTTTTTTTCTCGGCACCGGCACCTATCCCGACCATTTCTGGGCAGCGCGGCGATTTGTGCCTGTCCTTTTCCCGGCGCTCATCCTGGGCGCCGCCGCCGTGATTGGCTCGCTGGCAGCCGCCGGGGAGCGGCAATGGATCCGCTGGCTGCTGCCGGCGGCGCTCCTGGTGGCGCTCGTCGCCGGCGAGGTCCGCGCGACAGCCCCGGTTGTGCGCGTGCCGGAGTACGCCGGCCTTCCCGAGCAGCTTCAGGCGCTGGCCGATAGCTTTGCTCCGCAGGACGTCCTGCTCTTTTTGCCCGGCGATGCAGCAAACCGGGTCTCGTTGCCCTTGTGGCTTCTACACGATCGCACGGTCTTTCAGCTCAAGCCCGACGCTCTTGCCGAGCCGGCACTCGCCGCTCAGGTGGCGGAGTGGAAAGACGCAGGACGAGCTGTCTATTTGCTCTACGACGGCAGCGAGACGGAGCTAATGACTCATCTTGTTGCCGACTACCGCTTCAGTCGCCAGATCGCCGTGCCGCAGCTGGAGCTTACGACGGCAGCGCTGCCGCACCGGACTGGCTATTTCACCGCTCTGTTTTCCGTCTTCGACCTCGCGCCGGCTTCTATGGCGACTCCGTTGCCTGTGGCGGCGCTGCAGCCGGCGTTCGGGGCCGAGCCGGTAACAGACAGCAGCGGGCTCTACCCGGCAGCCTGGCTACCCGGACTGACGGCCCAGACGTGGACCGGCGAGACGGCGACGCTCGCGCTCCCGGCCGTCCGTGGAGCAGAGACACTCGTGTTACAGGTCGGCAGTGGGCGTCCGGAACCCCTTCCCCCACCCTCACTACAGGTATCCATTAATGGGCAACCGCTGGAGACGGTGACAGTCGCCGGGCCGGTCTCGCTTTTCGAATGGGCGCTGCCGCTGGCGGCCGGCGACGCGGCCGTGACGGTAACACTGCAGACAGAGCCGTGGATACCGGCGCAGACCAGTCACGGCACGGACACGCGCCCGCTGGGTGTTCTGTTCTACCAGTTGCGCCTGATCGGCAGATGAAAGGAGTTGAGCAGCGGCGCGTTCAACGGCTATGCTTGCGCTTCGCCTCAAGGAATGAAATGAAATGAGCAATCGTGAAGAGCATGTCGATGTCGAGCAGTTGATGGAGCAGATACGGCGCCAGATTCTGGAGAAACGGGCAGCAGCCGGCGACGAGGCCGCAGCCCGTGTACCCGTGGGCGGCAAACGGTTCCCTCCCGAACTGTATGACCACCTCTACCAGGCCGGCCTCGGTTACAACCAGTTGCTGGTAGATCCGGTAATCAAAGAAAGCCGGCTCCCTTTGCTCGGCCCGCTCCTTAACCGCGTCCGGCGGGCATTGCATCTGCTGGTCATCTACTACGTAAACCGGCTGGCCGAACGCCAGCAGACAGTCAATCTGCATCTGTTGCGAGCGCTGAGTGTGCTGACGGAGGAACTGGAGCGCGAACAGGATCGCCGCGCCTGAGCGTTTGCCGGCCGGCTCAGCACACACGGTTAATCCAGCCGGGCATGCCCGGTGAGCTTCTGCTAGACTACCAGCCGTGGGGCGCGTCGAATGGCCGCACCCAAGAGGGAAGATGGAAGACAAGGAGTTGATTGAAATCCGCGATCCTGAGATTGATGCCGAGGCCATCATGGCGGAGATTCGCGCGCGGATCGAGGAACGGCGACGGGAAGCCGGATACGAAGAACGCGCATTCCCCACGTTTGGAGCAGCGACGCCTTACCCGGGCGTGCCCGGCGGGGACTCGTCGGATGCGGGCCTTTACCACCATCTCTGGCTCGCCAACCAGCTCTATAATCAGGCCGAGACTGCGCCCGTGCTCGCCGCTTCGGCCGCCACGCAGTTGCCGCTCTTTGGCCGGCTGTGGAAGCTCGTTCGCGAACAAGCCCACCAGCTCGTTCTGTTTTATGTCAACCGCCTTGTCGCCCACCAGACAAACGTCGACCGGCATCTTGTCAGCGTGGCCAACGAGCTGACGCGCGAGATACAGGAGCAGCAGGAGCAGATCCGCGCCCTTCAGGAAGAAGTCGAGGCGTTGCGTCAGAAGGGGAATCGCAGCTAAATGCGGGTGGCGATCGTCGTGCCGGTCTATGGTCGCGGGGTCGGAGGCGGGGCGATAACCCTGGCTCGCGGTTTTGCGGCGGAGGCCGCGCGCCGCGGTTGGGAGGTCGAGGTGTGGACCACCTGCGCAGCCAACCACTATGAATGGCGCAACGCGCATCCTCCCGGCGTTACTAGCGAGGATGGCATCCGGGTGCGCCGCTTTCCGATCACGCAGGTTCCGGGCGCAGACTACAGCCGCCTCGAACAATCCCTGGCCTCGTTCAGCGGGCTGGATACCGCCGATCAATACCACTGGCTCGAACAGGCCGTGCATAGCGCGCCGCTTTACGCCCATATCGCCGCCCATTCAGCCACCCACGACGCCATCATCGCCCTTCCCTATGCCATGCCGCTCGTCCATTATGCCAGTTGGGCGGCGCCGGAACGGGTTCTCCTGTGGCCCTGCCTCCACGACGAGCCCTACGCCTATCTCCAGCCGACCCGACTGCTGATGGAGAACGTGTGGGGCGTCATCTACAATTCGCCGGAGGAAGCAAATCTGGCCCATTCCAGACTCCGGGTGCGGACCCGGCGCTCGGCGACCGTGGGCGTGGGCGTTGCCCCGCTTGTGTCCGCTGCAGACCAACCCGTGCAAAAAAGCTCCCTGCTCTACATGGGCCGGCTGGAAGAAGGGAAGAATCTACCCCTCCTCTTCGAGTTTGTCCGTCGCTATGCGGACGAGGGGGGCAAGATCGAGCTATTGGTTGCCGGAAATGGCCCCCTGACGCCACCACGCCACCCGGCAATTCGTTTCCTGGGCTACATATCCGCGCCGGAGAAGACACGGCTCCTCGCCAGCTCCCTGGCCTTGTGCCAGCCCTCCCTGAATGAAAGCTTCTCGCTGACGATTATGGAGTCGTGGCTCGCCGGGCGCCCGGTTCTGGTACACGGCGCCTGCAAGGTCACCCACGGGCACGTCCGGCGCAGCCAGGGTGGCCTCTGGTTCACCAGCTACGACGAGTTTGCCGGCGCGGTCCAGTGGCTTCAGGAGCATGAGGAGCAGGCGTGGCGTATGGGCGAGCTCGGCCGGGCTTACGTCGAAGCACAGTACACCTGGCCCGCCGTGCTCGACCGTTTTGCCTCCGTGGTGGCGCAGTGGCAGGAGCAGCGTGATGGCTAGAATCCTGCACCAGTTTGTCGCCGGCGCTTCGCCCGGCGACGCGATTACCGACCAGGCCTTGCTCTTGCGGCGCTGGTTGCGTGATTGGGGTTTCTCGTCGGAGATCTACGCCGAGCACGTCGAGCCTCCTCTCCAGGGCGACGTGCGACCGGCCCTGGCCTACCGCCGGCAGCGGGGTGAATCCTTAGCTATCTACCATCACAGCATCGGTTCTGGCCTGGTCGAGCAGTTCCGCGCAAGCAGGCAACGGCTGCTCCTCATCTACCACAACGTCACGCCGCCCGATTTCCTTACCGCCGTGGACCCGGTGCGGGCGCAGCGGGCGGCAGTGGGCCAGCAACAGCTCACCCAGCTCCGCCCGCTCGTCGAGCTGGCTCTGGGCGACTCGCCCTACAACGAGGCCGAGCTGAAGAAAGCCGGATTTGACCGCACCGGCGTCCTCCCGATTGTCCTTGACGAGAGCCGGTATCAGGATACGCCGGATCCTGGCGTGAGCGCCGCTCATGCAGGCCACAACCCGCTCTTGCTCTTCGTCGGCCGGCTTGCCCCGAACAAACGTCAGGAAGACCTGGTCAAGCTGCTCTTCCATCTACGCCGCCTCCGCCCGCAGGCACACCTGGCGCTGGTCGGCGATACGTGGATGCCCGCTTACGCCGCCTGGCTGGCTGACTTTGTCCGGCAGACCGGGCTGGAAGATGCCGTAACCCTGACAGGGAGCGTTCCGCAGAAGACCCTGGTCGGCTACTATCGCCGCGCCGATTTTTACATCTCCATGAGCGAGCATGAAGGTTTTGGTAAGCCCCTGATCGAGAGCATGTACTTTGGCGTGCCGGTGCTGGCCTATGCCAGCACGGCCGTTCCGGACACGCTCGGCGATGCGGGCATCCTTTTTCACTTTAAGGACTATCCGGCACTCGCCGAGCTCGTCAGCCTGCTGATGGCTCGCCCAGAGCTGCGGCAGCGCCTTATCGCGAAGGGCCGGGACCGGGC
>JAAYYY010000418.1 GCA_012515125.1 Chloroflexota bacterium | reverse complement strand
TCCAGAGACGGCCGAAGTCCTGCAGGTCGCTCTCCGGCGTCGCGCCCAGCAGATTGGGCATCCAGTGGGCGTGAATCTTAAAGCCGGCGAGACGCAGCAGGCGCATGGCGTTGCGCACGTCCTCGACCGTCTCGCCGCGCTTGTTGAGCGCCAGGATGCGGTCGTCGAGATTCTGCACGCCGATCTGCACCTTCGTGACGCCCAGATAGCGGAACCAGCACAGTTCATCCGCCGTCACGTGATCGGGGCGTGTCTCTACGACCAGGCCGACGTTGCGCCGCGCTGCCCTCGCGTTCAGCGCCTGGGCCTCCGGCAGCGTCTCCGACGCCACGCCGTTCATAGCGTCGAAGCAGCGCTTCACGAACCATTCCTGGTAGTCGCGCCGATAGCTGGACCATGTACCGCCGAGGATAAGCAGCTCGATCTTGTCCGCCGGATGGCCGATGGTCTCCAGTGTGGCGATGCGCGACGCCGTCTGGTCGTAGGGGTCGAAGGCGTGGCGCTCGGCGCGCATCGCCCCCGGCTCGTCGTGCAGATAGCTCTTGGGCATGCGCACGTCAGTCGGGCAGAAGATGCATTTGCCGGGGCAGGGATAGGGCTTGGTCAGCACGGTGACGACGGTGACGCCGGCCTGGCTGCGCGTGGGCTTCTTCTGCAGCGCCGTGACCACTTCTGGCTCGTACTCCAGAACATCCTGGTCGCAGAGCGCCTCGTAGGCGCGCAATACCTGGCTCTTGGAGAGCCAGGGCAGCCCTTCGTGGGTATAACGGCGCATGATGCGCTGGTAGCGGTCGCCCCGGAGCGGCGCAGCCTCGACCAGCTCGGCGATGAGCGCGGCGAGCAGAGCTTCTCTGCCGGCTACGTCGATAGGCTGCTGCCGCGCTTCCCAGGCGGCGCTGCGTGTACGGGCCTTATCCATAGGGGCGATTGTAGCGAAGCGGCTGCCGCCCTACCAGGGTAGTTTGCATTAGAACTGGCTGCCGGCCCGCGACGCTCAGGCAGCGTTCAGGCTACGCACGAGGGCGCGGTGTTCTGGCGCGCCGGCGGGCGGCCCCAGGAGCACGGCCTGCACGAATTCGTGCGGCGGCCGGTAGTTGTGCGCCGTAATGTAATGCATGATCAGGTCGGGCGCGGCGTAGATATCGCTCTTGCCCAGGACGCGGATCTCGCCGGCGCCGGGAAGGGTACGCCGGCCCTCCCGCTCTACGGGCGGCGCGATCTCGTTGCACAGCGGGCAGCGGCGGGGCACGCGCACCGCGCAGACCAGATGCTCCTCGTAACAAAAGGGCAGCAGCGCGACGAGAAAGTCAGCACCGACGGGGCCGGTGGGATACGGCTCCCGGCGGTGCAGCCAGCCTACGGCGAGCGGGTCCAGCCCCAGCGTTGCGTCGGCCGGGCAATCCAGATAAGGCTCCAGATCAGCGATGCCGTGGCGCTGCCGCTCCCGGCCTGAGCTGCGTTTGCGGGCCATCGTCAGGCTCCTTCGGCTGCCAGCTCGACCATGGCGCGCAGGGTATCAACGTCGGAGATCATCATGTTGAGGGTACGCACCGGACTTTCGCGCCAGAGCTGCAGCCGCTCGCGTACCCGCTCTGGCGGGCCGACCAGGGCCACCTCGTCGATCAACTCGCCGGGGATGGCGCTCATCGCCGCGAACCTGTCGCCGGAGAGGTAAAGGTCCTGCACCTCGCGGGCGGCCTGCTCGAAGCCGTAGCGCACGGCGAGATCGTTGTAGAAGTTGCGCTCCCGCGAGCCCATGCCGCCGATGTACAAGGCCAGCATCGGCCGGAGCGCGTTGTAACAGGCGTCCAGGCTGCGGTCGATGACCACCGGGACCATGGGGGCCAGGTCGAAGCTCTCCAGCGACTTGCCGCCGCCCGCGCGCGCGAAACCCTCTTCCAGGGCCGGGCGGTAGATCTCGTCGAATTTGGCCGGCGAAAAGAAGAGCGGCAGCCAGCCATCGGCGATCTCCGCCGCCAGGGCCACGTTTTTCGGGCCCAGCGCGGCGAGATAGATGGGGATATTCGGGTCGGCCTTCAGCGTGCTCTTCAGCGGCTTGCCCAGGCCGGTGGCGTCCTCGCCGGCGTAGGGAATCTGGTAAAGCGAGCCGTCGTACTGCAGCCGCTCTTCCCGCCGGAAAATGGCGCGCACAATCTCCACGTACTCGCGCGTGCGCGCCAGCGGGCGGGCGTAGCTGACGCCGTGCCAGCCTTCGACCACCTGCGGCCCGGAGAGACCCAACCCCAGCAAAAAGCGCCCGCCGGAGAGCTGGTTGAGCGTCATCGCCGTCATCGCCGTGTTGGCAGGCGTGCGCCCCGGCATCTGCATGATCGCCGTGCCCAGGTGGATGCGCTCCGTCAGCGCGCCCAGCCAGGCCAGCGGCGCGACGGCATCGGAGCCATACGCCTCCGCCGTCCAGATCGCGAACACGCCGAGCCGGTCCGCCTCCTGCACCAGCGCCACCGGCAGCTCCAGCCGGCCGGCGGCGTAGCCCAACATGATGCCGAGTCTCATGGGAGATCTCCTGTGCTGTGGTGAATGGTGGAGATTGTAGCGGGGATGGAGATCATCACCAATGCAGCTACTTCTCAGACTGGGCTACGGGAGAATGTCAGGCGTTTCGATTGGTTCAGGTATGTAATCGCTGGCGTCGAGCGCTTTGACGCGCGGGGCGAAGACACGGTGCAAAGCCTCCAACTTCTCGCGGAGCCAGACGTGCTGCTGGGGCCAGGTTGACCTATCCGCCGGGTCAAAATGGGGGTTATTGACGCCGATTTGACTTTCTTTTTTATCGAGTAGCTTGTGCCAGTGCAGCTTTTCCCCTAATTCGGCCTCTATCTCGGCGCGCTGGGCGTGGAGGAGATCAAAGTAGGCTTTGGCGTAGGGTCCAAACAAGCGGAGTTCCACCGTGATAAACTTCTCGCGCGTGTTGACGGCGGCTGAGAGACAGAAGTCGGTGCGACCGACCGGATAGTCCATCCAGTGTTGGGGCTGTGGCTTGCGTGGTCTTTTCACGAAGCCGATCTCTTCAAGGTCGGCGTTAAGTGCAGTCCAATAGTCGAGTTGCAGTTGCTTGGTGGGGGATATATTGCCCGACGGTGGGTGGCTGATGAATGCTTTTGTCCAATCGTTGGGTTGGCTGACAATATTGAACTTCGGCGCGTGGTGGGAGCCGCCGATGCGCCAGAGTTGGATTTCGAGGCCAAAGAAATTGATATCCTCGCCGGTGATGTCGTTGAGCCAATCGAGCGCGGCGCGGTGCTCGTCGGTGATACGAGCGGCGATCCAGACGATCGTAACAGCATTGAGCCCGGCGGCGTAAGTAAGGAGTTGACCGAGGTGACTATGGTCGGTGCGTTCGAGCTGGTTTTCGATGAGGACCCAGTTGCCGGTGAGCGTGTCTTTACAGAGGATGTCGGCGCGATAGGGGCCGACGCTCATCTCTACCCGTTCGAGTTCCAGTTCGAGGCCGATGGCCTCGCCGAGGAGGGCGAGGTTGTCTTCTTGGGCGAGCCAGGGGGTAAAGTCGCGGGCCTCGTCAGTCCAGGCCGTTCGCAAAGGGACTGGTTCCAGGCGGTCTAATTGTATACTCGTCATTGGGAATCCTTTGAAGTGTCCCCGGTTGCCTACAAGTTATCAACTATCCCCAGGGTGTTTATGTAGACTGAAATCCATATTAAGCCAGAACGACTATTTGTCAAGGTCGCATTGTGTCCTCACGATAATCTGGTCGTTGGTTTTGGGCTTGAAAGGCATAGATCCCAAATCCACCACACGGCGAAAACGATTCAAACGGCATTCTCCTCAACACGTCATTCTGCGAGACAATACGCGGATATGAGACCCCTCAACACCCTGTACGGATCCCTGCACTCTGCTACAATGGAACCAACAGCAGGCTGATCATGCGCTTATTGCCCTATAGGAACGACGATGGCTCCTGAAAAACTGAACAACCCCGGTCTCCCCCTCGATCTGGCGATGGTCATGGATGGGCAGGTGAACCGCAGCGCGGTCGAGCGGCGGGTCGCCACATTGCCCAAACGCCGCTCGGTCAAGAAGGAGTGGCAGGCGGCCTGGCTGCTTAAGGCCATCACGCTCATGGACCTGACCACCCTCTCCGGCGACGACACGCCCGGCCGGGTGCGCCGGCTGGCGGCGAAGGCGAAACAACCCCTGCGCCACGACCTGGTCGAAGCGCTGGGCATGGATGGGAAGAACCTCACCGTCGCCGCCGTCTGCGTCTATCCCAATCGCGTGCGCGACGCGGTGGAGGCGCTGCATGGCACGGGCATTCCCGTCGCCGCCGTCGCGACGGGCTTCCCTTCCGGGCAGGTGCCCCTTGAGCCGCAGCTTGTAGACACGGAGCGGCTGATCGAAATGGGCGCGCGGGAAATCGACATGGTCATCAGCCG
>JAAYYY010000049.1 GCA_012515125.1 Chloroflexota bacterium | reverse complement strand
GAGGTGCAGACGATGACCGGCGCCCTGCAGAGCATGATGCTGCTCGCCCCGCCCGATCTCACCGCGCTCGATCCCGGCGCGCTCGCCGGTTGGGGCAAAGTCGGCTGGAAGGTGCGCCGCCTGGGCGACCGGGAGATGATGGCCTTCATGCGCATCCTGCCGATGCCCGTCCGCGATTATCTCGACGACTGGTTTGAGAGCGAGCCGCTCAAGGCGGCGCTCGGTGCGGATGGCGTCACGGGCATGATGCTCGGCCCGCGTGGCGGCGGCACCGCCCTGCAGTTCCTCTACCAGCAGTTGGGCGGCCTGAATCGCTACTGCACAGTCGCCGGGGGCATGGGCGCGCTCTCCGAAGCGCTGGCGGCGGCGGCCCGCGCTGCCGGCGCCGACGTCCGCTGCCGGGCGCCGGTAGCCCGTATCCTCGTCGAAGAGGGCCGGGCCGTTGGCGTCCAGCTAGAGGGAGGCGCCGTTATCCGCGCCCGCGCCGTCGTCTCCAGCGCCGATCCCCGGCGCACGCTCTTCGGGCTGGTCGGCCCCACCGAGCTGGAGCCGCGCTTTATGCGCCGGGTGCGCAACATCCTCTATCGCGGCAGCACGGCAAAAGCCCACTTCGCCCTGAGCGGCCTGCCGCACTTCGCCGGGCAGGAGAGCGCCGAACAGTTAGGCGGGCGCATCCGTATCTGTCCCTCGCTCGACTATCTGGAGCGGGCCTACGACGACGCCAAATACGGGCGTATCTCCGAAAACCTCTATCTCGACGCCACGATCCCCTCGCTCGACGATCCCTCCCTCGCCCCGCCCGGCTACCACCTGCTGTCCGTCACCGTCCGCTACACCCCCTACCGCCTGCGTGAAGGCAATTGGGAAGAGCAGCGCGAGCCGCTGGGCGACCGCGTGCTGGCGACGCTCGCCCGCTACGCCCCCGGCATCGAGCAGCTTGTAGTTGACCGCCACGTGCTCACCCCGCTCGACTACGAGCAGCACTACGGCCTCACCGAAGGCAGCATCTTCCACGGCCAGATGGGGCTCGACCAGATGCTCGTCATGCGCCCCGTGCCCGGCTGGAGCCGCTATCGCACCCCCATCGCCAACCTCTATCTCTGCGGCGCGGGCGCCCATCCCGGCGGCGGCGTCACCGGCGCGCCTGGCTACAACGCCGCCCGCGAAGTCGCCAGAGACTTGAAGGCGTCCGCCCGATGAACCCGGCGCTTGCCGTCCTCAGCGCCCCGTCCAACCTGGGGCTGATGGCGCCGGCCCCAGGGCACGAGCCGGGCGCCCGGCGCATGGCTGCCGTCCTCAAACAGCACGGCCTCGTCGAACGGCTCGGCGCCGTAGATGCGGGCACGGTCGCACCCCCGCCGTACGATCCCGCCCGCCATCCGCAGACGCGCCTGCTCAATGGCCCGGCCATTCGCGCCTACACGTCCCAGCTCGCCGCTGCCCTCGACCCGCTGCTCGATGGCGGCTACTTCCCCCTCGTGCTCGGCGGCGATTGCAGCATCCTCCTGGGCGCGATGCTCGCCCTCCGGCGGCGCGGCCGGTACGGTCTGGCCTACTTTGACGGCCACCGCGACTTTCAGACGCCGCAGACCTCCCGGACGGGCGGCGTGGCAGGCATGGATCTCGCTCTGGTCACCGGCCGCGGTCCCGAGCTGCTGGCCCGCTTCGAGGGCTACGAGACGCTGGTTGACGACGCTTCCGTCGTCGCCCTCGGCTACCGCGACGACCGCGACCCGGGAGAAGACGGCTCCGGCGCCATCTTTGATACCGCTATCCGCCTGCTGGATCTGCAGACCGTCCGCCGCCTGGGGCCGGCTGCAGCGAGCAAGAAGGCGTTGCAGGCCCTCCGGGCCGCCCGCGTCGACGGCTTCTGGATCCACTTCGACGTCGACGTTCTCGACAGCCGGCTCATGCCCGCCGTCGATTCGCCCCAGCCCGGCGGCCTCACCTACGAGGAAAGCACCGCCCTCATCCGGCCCCTTCTCGACAGCGGCCTTGCCACGGGCATGCAGGTGACCATCTACGATCCCGACCGCGATGCAGACGGCTCGGCAGGCCAACGCCTTGCCGCTTGGCTCGTGGAGCTATTTTTGCCGCTAGAAAAGGCGCCCTGACGCAACGAACCGGAGGTGAGCCATGATCACGACCAGTCTGTTATCCGGGCGGGGGCGCGTGACAGTCACGATTCTCCTGTTGGCGCTGTTGCTCCTGCCGGCCTGTTCCGGCCGGGATGCCGGCACAGAGCCAGAGATGAGCGATGAGGAGGTAGCCATGACCATCGAGCTGACCAGCACCGCCTTCAATGCCGGCGAGGCCATTCCGGCGATTTACACCTGTGACGGCGACGACATCTCGCCGCCCCTCCAGTGGCAAAACTTGCCTGAGGGGACCGGGAGCCTCGCCCTGATCATGGACGACCCGGACGCGCCGCGCGGAACCTGGGTCCATTGGGTGCTCTACAACATCCCCCCTTCAACCGGCGAGTTGCCCGAAAACGTCGCGCCGGCCGACTCCCTGCCCGGCGGCGGCAGTCAGGGCAGGAGTAGCTGGAACCGCGTCGGTTACGGCGGTCCCTGCCCGCCCGGCGGCACCCACCGTTACTTCTTCAAGCTCTACGCCCTGGACGCCGAGCTGGACCTCGCCCCTGGCGCGACCAAAGAGCAGCTTCTCGCCGCGATGGAGGGCCACATTCTGGCGCAGGGCGAGCTGGTGGGCACCTACGCCCGCCGTTAAGCGCGCCGGCCTACAGGAACTGCAGCGCCGCCGCCATCCCCAGAAAGGCGGCATAACGTTCCACCGCGGCGGCGACCGCTTCTCTTTCGCCGGCTGCAAAGGGCCGAAAAGGCGCCACTTCCACGTTCACCCTGCCTTTCTGGAACGTTCGCCGCCACGTGCCCCTGACCTGACCGCCGATCACGACGGTCGAGAAGAAGACCATCGCCTCCGGCTCGTGCACGCCGGTAACGCGCCCCCGGTCGGCGGCGGCGTAGCCAATCAGAAACTCGTCGTAGGTGGGCAGCAGAAACGCTTCGTCGGTCGGAACGGCGGCAGGCGGATGGGCCGTCGAGAACCAGTAGCGCTTCCCATCCTCCTCCTCATACGCCATCTCCGCGCCGGCCAGCTCCAGCCCCCGCCGAACGTCCGTCAGCGTCAGGCCCGACCACCACGACATATCGCGCTCGGTCGCCGGTCCATGGCCGGTGAAAAAGCGCCGCGTCAGCTCGACCAGTGCTTCCTCCCGCGCCAGCGCCGGCGCTGGCGGCGCCCGTTCTTCCAGCAGCACGTACGTGATCTGCTTGCCCCGGCGTAGGCCGCTGCAGATGACGCCCTCCAGCTCGGCGTGCATCACGATGTACGCCAGCCGTTGCCCGCTGGCCTCAATGCCCGCGGCGGCGAGCGTTTCCCTCAGCTCGGCGCGCGTCAGGTTGCGCTGGCCCGCCAGCGCCTCCGCCATGATCTCCGTGCAGCGCTCCCGAAGCGCCTCGTCCAGCCCATTCTGGCGATAGATCGGGCCGTTCTGCCGCTGGACGCGCGGCCCCGTCAGCGCCTGCAGCCAGCGAATATCTTCGGGCGCCACAAAATGCCAGGTGGGTCGCATCGCGTGCGTGCGCAGAATCGTCCCTTCGTCGATGGCCCGTTCTACAACCTCGTCTGTCGCCCCGGCCATCCGCATCCCCAGCGACCACTTCGCGTCCTGGTACTCCTGGGCCTGAACGGCGCCCAGCCAGCGGACGGCCTCGGCTGCCGTCTCGAAAGGGTTCTGCGTCAGGCGCTGTTGCGCCAGGCGCTTGAAGGCCATCGCCGGCGTTTTATCGGTCATCAGCTCTCCTCGATTTCGGCTGCATAGCGCAGGACGCTTGATATTCGCGAAAACCTGGCCTAAGCTTGACTGGATTATCCGGACAATGGTAATGATTTTGTCTTCTCTGTCCAACCGGCCGGCACGGGTGGCGGCGTCCTGCCCACTCGCGCTATTGGTTATGCTGCTTCTGTTTCTGCTCGCCGGTTGCGCCCGGAACCGTAACGATCCCACGCCCCAGCCGCCGGTTACCCTCAGTCCGCAGCCGTCCGCGCCAGCGTCGCCCACTGTCACCCCATCCGGCACGGCCACACCCACCGCCCGACCCACGCCTGCGCCGGCCGTCACCCCCTCTCCGACCCCCTGCGCTCACGACTACTTCTTCTCGCCTGCCCCCGCCGCCTGCCCGCAGGAAGCGCCCGTGGAGACCGCCGCTGCCGAACAGCCCTTCACCGGCGGCAAGATGATCTGGCTGCAGAACGCCGCTGCCGTCTACGTCTTTTTCCCCGACGGCCAGTGGCAGCGCTTTGCCGACACCTGGACCGAAGCCGAGGCCGAAAGCGACCCGGCGCTCACCCCGCCGGCCGGTCACTTCCAGCCCATCCGCGGCTTCGGCAAGCTGTGGCGCGAAAACCCGGACCTCCGCGAGCGGCTGGGCTGGGCCACGAGCGTCGAGCTGGGTTACACCGCCGCCGTGCAGCAGCCCGTTTCCGAGGCCGGCGAGCAAATCACCTTCCTGCGCACCTACAACGGCGAGGTCTACTACCTGCAGGAGCTGGAGCCTGGGCGCGGGTCGTGGGGAATCGCCGCCTCCGGCTGACCGGCCCGCCTCTACCCCGCCCGCTCGGCCTTGATCCGCTCGGCCGTCGCCCGCCAATCAATCGCAGGAAAGCGCGCGTCCAGCTCCGCAACGACCGCCGTTACCACCTCGCCGGGGCTGCCCGGCCGTTCCTCTTCCTCCGACCAGCGGAACTGGCTGAGGTAGCCGTCCGTGCCCGTCAGCCTTGTCGCCAGCGCCGCCTTATCCACGGCCTCGAGGAAGCGCGGCGGCAGCTCCTGGCTGGCGCGCTCGCGCCTTCCCCCGGCGCGCACCTGCACCGGAATATCGTGCCAGTAAAGAATCTGATATTTCGCCATAACCCTTTCTCTTTTTGCGGCGGGCCTCAAGTATAGCGGGCCGCGTCGGGTAGCGCACCTGATAACGGCGCAATTGGCGGATAGGCGCAGGCCGCGCATAATCGCCAGATGCAGCTCTCCCTTCCACAGCTCCGCTACCTCCGCCTCCGCGCCCAGGGCCTCGCCGGGCCTCCCCTCGACACGCCGGCTGCCGTCGTCGCCCGTCTGGTCGGTGTCCAGGCCCAGGAGGAAGCAGCCGCGCGGCTCGCCATCCGCCCGCGCAGCGCCGGACTCACGGCGGCTGCCGTCGATCAGGCTCGCCTCACCCGGCGCGACATCGTCTACACCTGGGCCATGCGCAGCACCCTTCACTTCGTCCCGGCGTCCGACCTGCGCTGGCTGCTCGACTTGCTTGGCCCCCTCTTTGTGCGCCTCGGCCGGCGCCGCCGCGTGCAGTTGGGCATCGACGGCGACGTGGGCCGGGCTGCCATGCAGGCCATCGACGAGATTCTGGCGGCGGAAGGGCCGCTGACGCGCGAAGAGCTGGCGGCGCGGCTGGCCTCCCGTGACATTCCCACAGAGGGCCAGGCCATCTACCACCTGATTGGCCGGGCCGCCCTGGAAGCTATCCTCTGCGTCGGCCCGCCGCGAGAGGGCAAGGCCACCTACGTCCACCTCGCCGGTTGGCTGCCTCCGCCCGCTGCGGAGGCGGGCGAAGGCCCGGCAATCCGCCTCGCGCGCCGCTACGTAGCCGGCTATGGGCCGGTCGGCCCCGAGGACTTCGCCCACTGGAGCGGCCTGCCGGTGCGCGAAGCCCGCGCCGCCTTCGAGGCCATCACAAAGGAGCTGTTGGCAGCCACGTTCGACGGCGAGACCCTCTGGCTCATGCCCGAGCAGGCGGAGTGGCTGGCGCAGCCGCCGGAGGGCGGGCCGCTCGTCCATCTCCTGCCCGGCTACGACGCCTATCTGCTGGGCTACCGCAACCGCGACCTCATCGTCGCGCCGGAGAATGCCCGGCAGATCCATCCGGGCGGCGGCCTCATCCGGCCCACCTTGTTGGTCGATGGTCTAGCCGCCG
>JAAYYY010000417.1 GCA_012515125.1 Chloroflexota bacterium | reverse complement strand
CGCCACCTCGTTGAATTCTTTCACGATGAGCTCGGCGACCAGCATGGTAAAGCCGGTGTTCGTTCCATAAAACAGTCCGATGGGTGTCATCGTCATTCTCCCTATCGAGGAAGTGGCTGGCGCGACGCCAGCGCCTGCCCCTCACCGTCCTCGCGCAGGTCGTCGAGCTTGCACATGCCCGCAATGGGGGAGCAGGCCCGCCACATGGGGCAGGTCAGAAAGACCACAATTAACAGCCCGATGAGGGCCAATTTGAACAGGATGAGCAGGCCAAAAGAAGAAGCCGTCAGCGCCGAAAGGTTCCAGCCAATGTAGCGATACGCCTGCCAGGCCCCCGTAATGATGAGCGCCGGCAGGAGTATCCGCACCGCCACGCGGAAACGTTCAAGCTGCTGGCTGGCGGCCACGACGACCTGCAGGGAGACAATCTCCCGCGCTGCAGGGACGGAGATGAAGATGTTCCATACCGCGCCGCCAAACCAGAGACCAAAAGCGCCCAGGTGTAGCCAGCGCACGAGCAGCGGCAGGGGCTGCCCGCCCTGGGCGAGGATGACGTCGAACGCTGCCTGCACAAGGGCGTAGAGCAACAGCAGGGCGAGAATGGCAGCGGCGAGACGCCGTTCGGCAAAGGGTTGTCCCTGCTCGCGTGGGGCGTAGGCATCGCGGCCGATCAGCCCGGCGAGCAGCAGGATAAGGGCGATAGCCGCCCAGATCGGCCAGCCTACAGCCCAGCCGGAGAAGCGCACGACGTCAAACAGGGCGCCGGCGATAAAAACGGGTAGGACGAAGTGGGTCAGGCGGCGGAAGCGCCGGTACTGGCCGGACGTATAGGCGGCGAAAGCGGCTACCTGCCCGGCTTTGCGCGCCGGACGGGGGAAGAGCGCCTTCCACATATAGCCGCCGGACAGAAAGGCAAAGCTGATCAGATGCAGCCAGCGCGGCACGACCTGCAGCCAGACGCCGGCTCCGTGCGTGGTCATTGTCAGCCAGGTGCCGACCAACGAGGCGACTGTGATGACTGTCAGGGCCACTTTGGGCAGCACGTATCGGTCCAGAAGCCGGGTCTGGGTCACTCTAGGCGCGGTTGTAGTTGTAATGAGGGAGCTATCCATGTTGGCTATGTCCTCGATCATTCTTACCGGCGTATCTGCCATCCATAGCATAGAGAGTCGCCAGCCAGGCTGCCTTGATCTGGATCAAGTTAACGCAATAGATAGGGTTGGGTGTTATAATGGGCTGTGCCGGCGGGTCCAACAACAGGAGGATGAACCCATGCTCGATGAGTTCAAGAAGTTCATTATGAGAGGGAATGTGATCGATATGGCGGTCGGCATCATCATCGGCGCCGCTTTTGCCACCATCATCACTTCCCTCGTAGACGACATCCTGATGCCGCCGATCGGCCTACTTCTGGGAGGTGTGGACTTCTCCAACCTGTTCATCACCCTGAAGGAGGGAGTGCCGCCCGGCCCTTACGCCTCGTTGACGACAGCCCAGGAAGCCGGGGCGGTGACGATCAACTATGGCGTGTTCCTCAACGCGCTGATTGCGTTCCTGATCGTGGCCTTCGCCATCTTCCTGCTGATCCGTTGGGTCAACAGGTTGAAGGGGCCCGCGGAGGAACCTGCGACGACGGACTGCCCCTACTGCCTGATGGATATCCCCATCGGCGCCACCCGCTGCGGGCACTGCGGCTCGGAGCTGGCGATGGCGGCTGCAGACTGACGCAACGCCGGTTAGAACAGTCCTAACTCTTCACGACCCTCTGGCGTCAGCATGTCCGGCGTCCATGGCGGCTGCCAGACGAGCGCCACGGAAACGTCGCGCAGCCCGGGTAGAGCGCGCCAGAGGGTCATCTCAATATCATCCTTGAAGCTGGCGTGCATGGGGCAGCCGGGCGTCGTCAGCGTCATGGTGATCTGCACGCTGCCGTTGTCAATCTCGACGCCGTAGATCAGGCCCAGAT
>JAAYYY010000416.1 GCA_012515125.1 Chloroflexota bacterium | reverse complement strand
TATCCTGGAGGGAGACACGGTCACCTGGTTCTGGATTGGCGACCACGACACGTATCGACGCTACTTCGGGGGAGACTGATTTCAAGTCCTATGTAATCTCCCCTCATTGACACCACCAGAAGCCTTTCCGGGAACTCGACCGGAGAGGCTTTTTTGTTTCAGGGAGCAGCCATGTTTGACAATCTCGTGACCTATCATATCCAGCGCAGCGGGCCGCTCCCGGCCAGCGACGCAGTAGCCTACCAGTACGTCCTCGCCGCCAGCGGCGTCTACCTGCGCGCCGAAAACCGTTTCTTTGACGCGCTGCTCCCGCTTGCCCGCTGCCCGGTTCGCGGCCTGGCCCCACTCAAGCCGCACTTCCGCCTCAAGGTTCCACGCCTGCCCGGCCGGCTGCTGGCGGCCGTGCTGGCCGATGCGCGACAGGCGCGCCGGCCCGATAACGGGCCGCCCGTTATCGGGCTTAACGAAGCGCTCTATCACTTCCACCACGACGGCGCCGTCGTGCGCGTGACGAAGCCGCCCCAGAGAGCAACGGCCGCCAGTGTCGCCGGCGTTGAGAGCAACACGCCCAACGTTATCCTCGACCTGCACTCCCACGGCGCCATGCGCGCCTTCTGGTCGGCGACAGACGATGCCGACGAGCAGGGTTTCCGGGCCTACGGCGTCATCGGCCGGCTGGACGAGCGGCCGGAAATCCGGCTGCGGCTGGGCGTGTACGGCAACTGGTTCCCACTGCCGGTCAGTCTCCTCTTTGACGGGGCGGGCGGTCTGATGGATATCCACTGGCAGGAGACGAAGAGAGGAATAAGCCATGCAGACGCTTGACATCGAGCCCACTTACCGGGTCGTGCTGCCGGCCTTAGACGAACTGATGGTGATGCTCGTCGGTGTGGGCGGCACCGGCTCCGCGCTGGCGCCGTCCCTGGCCCGGCTGGCCTACCAGCTGCGCGGCAAGGGCGTGACGGTGAAGCAGTTGTTCGTAGATCCCGACACGGTGGAAACGAAAAACGTGGGACGGCAGCAGTTCTGTCCCGCAGAAGTTGGCGCCAACAAGGCAGAGTGCCTGGCCTTTCGGCTCAACGCCGCCCTCGGCCTGGACATCACGGCCATCCCTGCCCCTTTCGCGGCGGCGCGGTTCGACGACTGGACGGCCGGGTACGAGCAGAGGACAGGGGCAAACCTGCTCATCTCCGCCGTGGACAACCATCTGGCGCGGAGGGAAATAGCGAAGGTCGTGGCCGCCAAGAACGGCCGCTGGTACGGCCTCGACCTGGGCAACGAGCGGCACTCCGGGCAGGCGCTGCTGGGGAATATCACCAACGTCAACGCCATCAAGTTCGACAGGCTCGGCCTCTGCACCGGCCTCCCTTCCCCCTACGTGCAGGAACCGGCCCTGCTGGAGCCGCCGGCCGACGCTGGCCCGCTTTCCTGTGCCGACCTGACCCTGCGCGAAGAGCAGTCCCCGGTCGTCAATCAACAGGTCGCAGCGCTGGCGGCGCACTACGCCTACCAGTTCCTCATCAGCCGCGAGCTGACCCAGATGGCGACCACCTTCACGCTGGAGTCGGCGGTCAGCAAGAGCTACCTCCTGACGAAGCAGCGCATAGCTGCTTGTAGCGCCGGCAGATAACGCGGCAAGCAGCAGATAGGGCAGGTCGGGGAGCGGCCGCCAGAGAGAATTCACGTCCTGTTGACGTGAGGCTCTGTTCTCGCCACGCGGGCGGGTATGCTATACTGGCCCCTGTTAGAACGGATGTTCCATACTCGCCGGTCGCCTGAGTAGAAGAAGAACGTATGGACCTCGACACAAGGAAACAGGTCGCCGCCGTCGTCGACGCCATCCGGGAGCGGTGGGGGGAGGGCGCTCTTCATCCGGGGAGCCAGCTGAACCCTCCGCCTCCCCTGCCCACCGGCATTCCCCCTCTGGACGAGGCGCTCGGCGGCCTGCCGCGCGGCGGGCTAACCGAGATGATCGGCATTCCCTCGGCCGGGGCAACCACCCTGGCGCTGAAGATAATCGCCGAAGTGCAGCGCCACGGACAGGTCGCTTACCTCGACCTGCCCCACACCTTCGACGCGGATTTCGCCGCGCGCTGCGGCGTCGCCCTGGAACCCCTGCTCCTGGTCCGGCCGCACAGCCTGCGCCAGGCCGCCGCCATCCTGCGCGATTTGCTCGGCCTGGGCGGCCTTGACCTCGTCGTCTTCGACGCCTACGGCGAGCCGCCGCGCGCCCTGCAGGCCGCCCTCGGCCGCTCCGGCCCGCTTTTGGCGACCCTGACCCGCTCGCGCAGCGCGCTGCTTGTGCTGGTCTCCCAACCGCTGCGGCAGCGGGCTCCGGCGAGGAGCGTGCTGGCCTTCCCGCACACGACCGCGCGCCTCGTCGTCAGAAAGGAGGCCTGGCTCTACCGGGGGCCGGACATCGGCGGCTACCGGGCGCTCATCCTCATCACCAAAGACCGCCAGGGGCCGGCCGGCAAGCAGATTGCCGTTACCATTCGACTGGACGATGCCGTCACCATTGAAGCCCCATGATTGCCTGTCTGTCCATTCCCTACTTTGTCGCTGCCGTCGAGCGGCGCGGCGATGAGGCGCTCATGGATAAGCCGCTTGTCGTCGGCGGGCAGCCCTGGGAAGCCAGGCCGCTCTTTGCCTTCTCTTCCGAAGCGGCGCGGGCCGGCGTCCGGCCGGGCATGTCCCTGCGCCTGGCCTACTCCCTCTTTCCCGACTCGCGCTTCCTGCCCGCCGCCCAGGAGCGCTACCGGCAATCCACGGGGGAGATTGCCCACACGCTGGCCGACTTCGCCGGGCGGATAGAGGCGCAGGATCTCTGGCTGCAGCTCCCCACCAGAAGGACGGCGGAGACGGCCATCAGCCGCACCCTGCCGGCCTACTATTACCTGGATCTGGAGGAGCTGCCCGCGCGGGAGGCGCTCTCGCTGGCCGCCGACGCCGGCCGAGCGGTGCGCCGCGAGAGCCGCCTGGCGCCCTCTATCGGCATCGCCCGGCGCCGATTCACCGCCGAAGTGGCCGCCGCGCTGGCCCGGCCCAACCACGCCCGGCCTATCGTGCCCGGGGAAGAGGCGCAGTTCCTGGCCGCGCGCCCGATTACCTTCCTGCCGCTGCCCGCGGAGACGCTGCGCCGGCTGGCGGCGCTGGGCATCGGCACGCTGGGCCGGCTGGCGGCGATGCCGCTGCCGGAGCTGCGCCTGCGCTTCGGGCCGGAGGTCGAATCTGCCTACTACATGGCCTCGGGCCGGAGCCGCGTCGAGGACGCCGTGCCCGCCCCACCCCGGGAGCGCGTGGTGCGCGCCGCCGGCCGCTTCGAGACGCCCCTCACCAGCACGCTGGCCCTGGACGCCGCGCTGGTCCGGCTCGCCGGGAGCCTGGCGGCGCGGCTGGCCGAGGCGCAGGCAGAGGCGCTGCAGCTGCAGGTGCGCTGGGAGGCCGAAGAAGGGGAGCG
>JAAYYY010000008.1 GCA_012515125.1 Chloroflexota bacterium | reverse complement strand
TAGTGAATTACGAAAAGAGGGAGTATGAGCACGAGGAGGAATGACCATGCCAAGCTTACGTGTATTCTCGATAATCGCCGTTAGGTCTGATCTGCGGTTTTCCTTGCGGTTTCGGCGGGCTGGCGTGTTACAATCTAGGCAGCGATGATAGATTGACCCTGGAGACAACATGGCCGGCACTGCCGAACAATCCAGCTTACGCATCGCCATGCTCAGCGTGCACACCTGTCCGCTGGCGATGCTCGGCGGTAAAAAGACAGGCGGGATGAACGTCTACGTGCGTGACCTCAGCCGCGAGCTGGGGCGGCGCGGCATCCAGGTGGACGTTTTTACCCGGTCGCAGGACGATTGCGTGCCGCAGGTGAGCCACGACCTGGGCTACGGCGGGCGCGTCGTCCATATACCGGCCGGGCCAGAGCGCCCCATTCCCCTGGCAGAGGTGGGCAACTATCTCGACGAGTTCGTGGACGGCGTGCTCGCCTTCGCCGAGGCGCAACAGGCGCGCTATGACCTGATCCACAGCCACTACTGGCTCTCCGGCCTGGTGGCCGGCCGTCTGCGTGAGGTCTGGGAGCGGCATGAGAGGCGGCGCGTGCCCATCGTGCAGATGTTCCACACCCTGGGCCACATGAAGAACCGCATCGCCCAGAACGACGCCGGCCGCGCCGCACCGCAGCGGATTGCCGGCGAGCACGAGGTGCTGGGCCTCGCCGACCGCATCGTCGTCTCCACACCCGCCGAGCAGGCACAGCTCAACTGGCTTTACGGCGCCGACATGAGCAAGGTGGTCGTCATCCCGCCGGGCGTGGACCTGGAGCGCTTCCAGCCCGTTGCCCGCCCGGTCGCCAAGCAGATCGCCGGCATTCCCAAGGAAGACCGCAACATCCTCTTTGCGGGGCGCATCGAGCGGCTAAAGGGCATCGACACCCTCCTGCGCGCCATGGCCCTGATCCAGGCGCGCCGCCCGGAAGCGGTTGCCGGCGTTAGCGTCAGCATCATCGGCGGCGACCCGTGGAGCGACGACCCGGACGAGGAGATGGCCCGGCTGCAGGCGCTGCGCCAGGAGCTGGGCATCCACGACCTCGTCACCTTTCTGGGCTCGAAGGACCAGGAAATCCTGCCCTATTACTACGCCGCCGCCGAGATGGTCATCGTGCCCTCGCACTACGAGAGCTTTGGGCTGGTGGCGCTGGAGGCGATGGCGACGGGCACGCCCGTCATTGCTTCCGAGGTCGGCGGGCTGGCCTTTCTCGTGCGCGATGGGGAGACGGGCTTTCACGTGCCCAGCCGCGACCCGGAGGCGCTGGCCGAGCGGATCTACACCCTGCTCAGCGACCGTAACTGCCGGAAACAGATGGGGCGGAACGCCATCGCCCACGCCAGCCAGTACGCCTGGCCGCGGATCGCCGACCAGATCGTGGCGCTCTACGCCGGCCTGGTTCCTCGAGAAGAGGTACGCCGGAAGGCCGCCGAGCAATCGTATTAACGTGATGTTCATCATTCGCTGCTTGACAAAACGGGCGAGCGAGCATACTATGTAGATGCTCCCCGCCCAGAGGTGGTTGGACAACGCTCGTTGTTCCGACCACCTCACTTTTTTTCTCCGCACCATGCACATCGTCCACGTCTACAAAGATTATTACCCGATTCTTGGCGGCATCGAGAACCACGTGCGCGCCCTGGCGGAGCAGCAGGCGGCAGCAGGCCACAGCGTAGCGGTGCTCGTCACCAACCCTGGCCGGCTGCCCGCGCGCGAGCTGCGCGCCCGCGTCACCGTCGTCCGCGCGCCCCGGCTGGCGACCGTCGCGTCTACCCCCATCAGCCCGACGCTGCCCCTGCTTCTGCGCAGCCTGCAGCCGGACATCACCCACCTGCACTTTCCCTATCCGGTTGGCGAGGCCAGCCAGTGGCTGTTCGGCAAGGACCGGCCCTACGTCATCACCTATCACAGCGATGTCGTGCGCCAGAAGGCGATCCTGCGCCTTTATCGACCGCTGATGGAGCGCGTCCTGCGTGGAGCGGCCCGGATTCTGCCGACCAGCGAGAACTACGTGCGCTCGTCGCCCTACCTGCGCCCGCACGTCGAGCGCTGCACCGTCGTGCCGCTCAGCGTGGACCCGGTGCCGTACGCGCGCGCCACGCCGCTGCTGCCGCCGGCAGCCGTGCCCACGCTGCTCTTTGTGGGCCGCCACCGCTACTATAAGGGGCTGGACGATCTGCTGCGCGCGCTGCCCGGCCTGCCCGCTCGCCTGCTCGTCGGCGGCGACGGCCCGATGCGCGGCGAGTGGCAGCGGCTGGCCGGGGAGCTGGGGCTGGGCGCGCAGGTGACCTTTCTCGGGGATGTCTCCGACGTGGAGCTACCGAATCTCTACGCCAGCGCCGACATCTTTGTGCTGCCCGCCAACAGCCGCGCCGAGGCGTTCGGCACGGTCATTCTGGAGGCGATGGCAGCGGGGCTGCCCTGCATCACCACCGAGCTGGGCACGGGCACGAGCTTCGTCGTGCAGCACGAGAAGACCGGCCTCGTCGTGCCGCCGCGCGACCCCGCTGCCCTGCGCGCCGCCCTGCAGCGCCTGCTGGACGACCCCACCCTGCGCCGGCAGATGGGCGCCGCCGGACGGGCCCGCGCCCACGCCGAGTTCACGCCGCAGCAGCTTCTCCGGCGGGTGCAGGCGGTGTATGAGGAAGTGGTCAGTAGGCAGTAGGCAGCAGGCAGCTGACCACTGCCAACTGATCACTGACCACTGACCACTCTTTACAATATCAGCTGCAGCAGCTTCGTCGCCAGCGCCGTGGCCCAGCCGTAGAAGAGGTGCGCGCCGAGCCGGTTGAGGTGCTGGACGGGCGGAATGGTCGTCGGGCCGGCCTGCAGCCCCAGCATGGGGACCATCAGCTCGTCGCCGAGCAGCCAGAGGCGCATGGCGTGGTTCAGCCCGCCGCCCAGGTCGAGCAGCGGCGCCCGGCGGCGCTGGCAGCCATAGACGGCGCCCTGGAAGATGCCGTAGCCCCAATGCACCAGATAGCTGAGAAGCTGCTTCGTCTCCTCCGACTGCGGCTCCTTGCCGGTGACGCTGGCATACAGCAGCCGGCCGAGCGCCTCCGTCGCGCTTTCGCCGTCCCGGTAGCGCCGACCGCCGAAGTAGTAGGGCCGGTCGAGCGCCAGGAAATCGGGATAGACGTTGGCGCCGGGGCCGCCGGTATCAGGCCCATATTGCCGCTCGACTTCCGGGGCGACGCGCTGCCAGTAATAACGCATCGCCAGCAGCCCGGCGACCGCCCCCATCATGCCCGTGACGATTCCTTCCCAACGACTGGTTCCGCGCATAACGTCTCCTCTATTTGGCGGAGCGCGGGCTTCTGCTGTAGCGCGCGATTTAAAAAATCGCGCTACGTCGTTGCCCGCGCTCCGTTTACATATCTGCCGGCGCCTTCAGGTGCACGCCGTCGCCGCGGACTTCGTCCACCTGATCGCAGCCGATGAGGCGGTCGCGGCCGGTGAGATTGGTTCCCTCCACGCAGAGGAAGCCGCTCTGCACGAGCAGGCGGGCCTCCTCTCGCGGGAATGCCTCGCCTTCCGGCAGCTCGGCCAGCCGCGCCAGGCTCTCGGCCCACGACTCGCCTTTCGCCCACTCGACCGGCTGCCCGGTCATTTCCGCATCGCTGAGGGGGTTGCCGTAGGGGTCGGCGACGGCGGGGTAGACGGCCTGCACCGTGCCGATGGCCTCGCCGTCTGGCCCGTAGACCGTCATGCCTACTTCGCTTGCCCGCATGCGCACTCTATCGTCACTGCCCATCGTTCTTACCTCCATCAAGCCCGCCTGGTAGGGACGAATCTGCGCCTCTTACCCTTGTGCCCTAGTCGTCGTCCAGGACACGCGCCAGCCAGTAGGCGGTCGCCGCCGTTGCCAGCGCGGCGCCTCCGGCTATGGCGCTGCCGCGCACAAGCTGCCGCTGCAGCCGCGCCGATCCCAATAGCTGCTGCGCCGCCAGATAGCCGCTGGCGCCATGCGTGCCCGCGCCGGGCCACGTCGCCGCGCCGACCATATAAAGGTTACCCAGCGGCATCTTATACCGCGACCAGTTGGGGAACGGCCGGAACAGAAACTGCTGGCGCAGGTGGTGGCTGCCGGCGAGGCTGTCGCCGCCGACCAGGTTGGGGTTGGCCCGTTCCAGGTCCAGCGGCGAAAAGACCTCCCGGCCCAGGATCAGCGCCCGCAGCCCCGGCGCGTAACGCTCCAGCTTGTCCAGCACCCGGCGGGCGTACGGCTCTTTGGCCTCGTCCCAGCCTGACGCCGCGATCACGCCAGCCGCGTCTCCTTTGATTTCCGAGGGCAGCGCGCGCACCTGCACCCACAGAATGTGCTTGCCTTCCGGCGCGCGGCTGGCGTCCACCGCCGTCGTCTGCCCGACGATGAGCAGCGGCTCGTCCGGCAGGTAGCCGTTCAGCGCCTGCTCGTAGGTGCGCGAGAGCTCTTCGACGTAGGGCGCGATATGCACGTAGGCGAAGCGCTGCAGCTCCTCGCGCTCCTCGGCCTGCCAGGGCGCCGGTCCGTCCAGCGCGAGATGGATCATCATCGTGCCCGGCCCGTAGCGATAGTCGTGTACGTCCTGGAAAAAGGAGCCGGGCAGCGGCGCCTCGCTGATCAGATGCTCGAAGAGGATCGTCGGCGCTACGTTGGCGATGACGGCCCGGCGCGCCCGGATCGTCTCGCCGGATTGCAGCCGCACGCCCGTGGCTCGCCGCGTGTCGTGCAGCACCTCGGCGACCTCAGCGTTGGTGCGCACCTCGCCGCCCGCCTCGCGCAGCAGCGCCGCCAGCGCCTCGACCAGCCGCGACGCGCCCCCCCTGACGATATGCATCCCCTGCTCCATATCGCCAAACAGCTCGACAAAGGGCAACATCGCCCCGCCGCTGACGTCCGGGCCGAAATCCAGGTGCATCCCCCACGTCGCCAGCAACGTGCGCGCCTCCGGCGAGTCGAACCAGGCGCTGCCCATCTCCCGCGTGCTGTTGAGGATAATGCGGACCTGCTGCAGCAGCCGGCGCAGGCCGATGCTGTCCACAGCGCGCAGCAGCGTCCTGCCCGCCGCCAGCGAGGGCAGCGCCTGGTGATAGAGCGGCATCAGCGTCTCTTTGAAGAGCCGGTAGCGGTCGTAGAGCTGCTCCCAGCTCACGGCGTCGGCCGGGTTGTGGGCGTGCAGCAGCTCGACGGTGCGCCCGACGTCCTGATAGATGCGCAGCGACTTGCCGTCGGGAAAGAGGTTGCAGTAGGGCCGGTCGCTGTGGGCAAAGGCGAGGCCGTGGCGGCCTAGCTCGTCCTTCAGCTCCTTGTAGACCGGCGAGGCGAGGAAAAGATTGAGGTTCGTGGCGTACAGGTCGTGGACGAAGCCGGGCAGCGTCAGCTCGCCGCTGCGCACGGCGCCGCCGACCTGCTCGTTTCGCTCCAGCACGAGCGTCTGCCAGCCGGCCCGCGCCAGATAAAGCGCGGCGACCAGCCCGTTAAGCCCGGCGCCGATGACCACAGCATCTACCGTCCCGTTCGCGCTCCCGGCCGTGGCGGTGTCGTCTTTCATGGTCGCTTTGCCTCACAGCCTCTATGGTAAAGGTGGCCGATCATCCGGCGACTGGCAATGTATCGCCGGTATATTTCCGGTCACATTCGGCGGTGTGCCGCCGGCTCAGAGGCGCAGCTCGCCGTCGAGGACGGCGACCGCCTCACCGCCAACGCGCACCGTGCTGATGTCGTGGCGCGGCCCGACCACTTCCACGGTCGCCTGGCCCGGCCGGTGCATCCAGTGGCCCTGTTCGGCGACAAAAATGGGCTCGCGCAGCAGGCCATAGCGCCAGAGATAGGCGCCCATGTTGCCTGTCGCCGAGCCGGTGAACGGGTCTTCCGGCGGCTCCGGGGGCAGCCCCAGGTGGCGCGCCGAGGTCGCGCCCGCCGGCGTAAAGCCCTGCATGCAGAAGAGATGCACGCTGAAGAAGTCGGCTTTCTCCTTAAGCGCCCGGTAAGCCGGCGGGTCAATCTGTGCCCGGCGCAGCGCCTCCTGCTCGCGTAGCGGCACCATTAGCTGCGGCGTGCCCGTGCTGACGGTCTGCAGGGGCAGGTCGGCGCGCGCCGCCTCCGGCTCCAGCCCAAAGGCGGGCAGCACCTCAGCCGGGGCGTAGCTGGCGAGAAACTGGGGCCGTAGCTGGGACATGATCACCTGCCGGGCGCGGCCCTTTTCCACCTGGACCTCCACCGGGATGACGCCGGCCTCCAGCTCCAGCCGCACCGTCGTCGCGCCGTCGGCGACGGGCAGCCGGCCGGTCTCCACGAGGGCGTAGAGCGTGGCGATGGTCGGATGGCCCGCCAGCGGAATCTCTGCGGCCGGCGTGAAGTAGCGGGCGCGCACGTCGGCCTGCTCGCTGGCCAGCACAAACGCGGTCTCGGATAGATTCATTTCCCGCGCAACAGCCAGCATCTGCTCCTCCGCCAGCCCGTCAGCCTCGAAGATGACTGCACAGGGGTTGCCCTGCAGCGGCGTCGACGTGAAGGCGTCCACCTGCATAAACGGCAATCTCATGCGCCTACCCTCCTTCTCTGGCATTCTACCCCCGGCCCGCTCTCTGCGCTATTCGTCAGCCGCACCAGATTGTGCGGCTGGCGTTCTTCCTGTAGAGCGATTTTTCCAAATCGCTCCCCACCGCGCGATTTGAAAAATCGCGCTACATCGTTGATGTCCAACCAGCTCGCCCAGTGCGGGCAGGGATGCTGCCTGCCAGCATGGCAGGCGCGCTCCAGAGCCTACGATGGTCCGGCGAGATAGCGCACAAACCAGTCCCGCGCCAGCGCCGCCGCCTGTTCCAGCGTGCCCGGCTCCTCGAACAGATGGCTCGCGCTCCGTCAAACGAGCGTCCGGTAGAGGGCCAGCGTCGCCGCCGCCGTCTGCTCCCAGGAGAAGCGGGCCGCCTGCGCCGTCGCCCGGGCCGCCTGCGCCGCCCGCTCCTGCTCGTCGGCCAGCAGCAGGCGGATGGCGTCTGCG
>JAAYYY010000048.1 GCA_012515125.1 Chloroflexota bacterium | reverse complement strand
CGACGGGCAGCCAGGGGGGCGACCTCGGCTATTTCCCTCAGGGTTCCTTGCTCGTGCCCGAGATTGAGGCCGCCGCCTTCTCGCTGAACCCGGGGGAGACCAGCGAGGTGATCACGGCGACGACGCCAGACGGTTCCCAGACTATCTACTATCTCGTGCAGGTTGTTGACGTTGACCCGGCGCGCCCGCTAAGCCCCGACACGCGCGCCACACTGTTGCAGGAACGTTTCGAGAGCTGGTTACAGGAGCGCTGGGACCAGGCTGAGATCGTCCGCCTGATCGATACGGGCGGCTCCTAGCTTATCTCAGGGAGGAGGGTGCGATGCGTGCGAGAAGAGGCAGTTCGGCATCGGCTGCTCTATTCAATGTCTTAACTATTCTTGTCGTCCTGGTGACGCTGGGGGTCATCGTTCTCGTTGTTCTGGCCTTCGCAACACCGGGCCTTCTGCCGCAGATCGCCGATCGGCTGGGCATCACCCGTGAAGAGGCGGAGGGCATACCTACCCCAACGCGTGTAGCTGCTGCCGCCGTGCCGACCATGACCGATACGCCGCAGCCCATTGGCTTCATCGAGCCGACCTGGACGCCGCCCAGCGTGGGCGGAGCGCCGGAGGCGACGGCGACGAACACGCGCCGCCCGACTGCCGAGCCGACCATCACGCCGACGTTCCCGCCGCCGACGTTCACGCCGACGCCTACAGACACACCCACGGCTACGCCCACACCCGGCCCCTCGCCCACGGCGACCAACACCCGGTCGGCCTACCAGTTCACGCGCGCGGCGATCAGCCCGCAGTACATCCAGAACTTTGCCAACTCCGCGGGCTGCAACTGGCTGGGGATTGCCGGCAATGTTTATGACACCGAAGGCAACCCGGTAGCCGCCGGCAGCTATCGAGTGCACGTCTGGGGCAGCGGCATCGACGAGAGGCCGCCCGCAGGCGGGGCGCCCGCCTACGGCCCGTCTGGCTGGGAGCAGTTCCTGTTCGACGCCCCGACCATCCGCGACTACAACGTGCAGCTTGAGACGGCTGCGGGAACGGCCGTGTCCGAGGTCTACCCGGTACAGAGCCGCGCGAGCTGCAACAGCAACCTGATTCTCTTCGATTTTGTCCAGAATCACTGAGTAGACGGCAAGGAGGAGCGCCCGCAAGGGCGCTCCCTTTTTCAGGAAGTAATGGGTACTCTCTACGTCGTCGGCACTCCGATCGGCAATATGGAGGACATTACTCTGCGCGCCCTGCGAGTGTTGCGCGAAGTCTCCCTCATCGCCGCCGAAGATACACGCACGACGGGCCGGCTCCTGCAGCACCACGCCGTCGAGACGCCGCTCATCAGCTATCATGACTTCAGCGACGAGCAGCGGCTGCAGGAGCTGATCGAGCGCCTGCACAGCGCCGACGTCGCCCTGGTCTCTGACGCCGGCATGCCGGGCCTCTCCGATCCGGGCTACAGGCTGGTGCAGGCTGCGCACGAAGCCGGCATTCCGGTCAGCCCGATTCCCGGCCCTTCCGCGGCGATCACCGCTCTGGTGAGCAGCGGCCTGCCGACCGATGCTTTTCTCTTTCTCGGCTTCCTGCCCCGCCAGGCCGCTGCCCGCCGCGCCGCGCTGGCAGAGGTCCGCGACCTGCCCTACACGCTGGTGCTCTACGAGGCCCCGCACCGGCTGCTCAGGCTGCTCGCCGATGTCGAAGCCGTGCTGGGCGACCGTCGCCTGGTCGTGGCCCGCGAGCTGACTAAACTTTACGAGGAGATCTGGCGGGGGACGGCAAGCGCCGCCCAGGCCCATTTTGGCGCCGATCGCGTGCGGGGGGAGATTACGCTGGTGATCGCCGGGGCCAGCCCCGGGGCGACCGTCTGGGACGAGGCGGCGGTACGGGACGCCTTACGCGAGGCGATTGCAGCGGGGCAGCCGCGCAAGCAGGCCGCCGCCGCCGTCGCCGAGTTATCGGGCTGGCGGAAGAAGGAGCTGTACGAGCTGTCCTTGCAGCTCGATTAAGGGCCGGTGAGACCCGTCAGGGGGTTGTGGTCTCCGAATCCTCCAGCTGCCAGTCGCTGCCCAGGATGACGAGCACGTCATAGTCGCCGGCCGGCGCGCGCGTGCTGTAGGTGATATTGAGCGGGGGCACGCCGAGCAGCTCGGCCAGGTAGCGCGTGGTGTTGAGGTGGGAGCCGTAATCGACGATCTGTGTGCTGGTCAGCGTGGCGTCGTCGGCATTGCCAATGTCCACGACGTTGATACCGTAGGGCAGCAGGTAATCGCGCGTGCTGGAGGCGAGCCCAAAAGTGGCCGTGCCGTTGTGGATGACGACGCGGGCGTTCTCCTCGCGGGCAAGCTGCGGCAGATTCTCAATCACTGGCGTAGGAATGGCCGGTGGCGCGAAGATCTGGTCGCGCAGGGAGCGAATGCGGTCGCGATTCGGCACCAGGACCATCTGACCGTCGGGCGTGACCTCGTTGTAGACGTACGTGTAGTCGATGACATAGGTCTGCACGTCGCTCTCGATGTCCTGGACCAGCAAGGCCAGCTGCACCGCTTCCTCCAGCGACATGTTCGTCTTCGTGTTCTCCTGCAGCGAGCGCCATAGCTGCGGCGCCTGGGCGAGCAGGCGCGGCACCATATTGAGGCTCAGCACCTTCTTGCGCGCCGCCGTGAGAACCTGCTGCTGGCGGGCAGCGCGGTCAATATCGCCGTTGGCCGTGGCGCGCGTGCGAGCATACTTGAGCGCCTGCATGCCGTCCAGGTCGTGGGTGCCTGGGGTGATATGGAACGGATCGTAGCCGTAACAGCTATCTGGATAGGTGGGATCGTCGATCTCTTCGCTAACTTCGACGGTAATGCCGTCGATCAGGTCGATGATATCTACAAAGCCGTCGAAGTTGATGGCCGCGTAATACTGCACGGGAATGCCCAGGGTGGCCTCGACCGTTTCCACCGCCAGCGCCGCCCCACCACCGGGATATTCATAGGCCTCGCCCTGGAAATAGGCCTGATTGATCCGGTTGACGCCGAATCCCGGGATCTCGACCCAAAGGTCGCGAGGCAGAGAAAGCGCTGCAATCGATTTGCCGACCGGGTCGATGGTCACTACCATCATACTGTCGGTGTGGGTCGGCCCTTCCTCGCCGCAGCGCAGGTCAATGCCCAGCAGGAGGACGTTCACGCGCTCTGTGCCCGACCAGGGCTGGAATACCTGTGGCGATAGCGACTCCTCCTGGCCTCCGGACGACGGCGAGTCGCTGCTAACCAGCGGGGAACCAAGGCTGCCCGACGTCTGGCCACCTTCGCCGTCTGGCAGCACGAACGGATCGTCGGTTACGTTCCAGCTGGCGACGGCCTCGCGCACGGTGTTGAACAGCCACGAGCCGGTTATCCAGACGACGATCAGAAGTAAGATGACCGCCAGCCCGCCTAAAACGGCTACGGCCCAGAGGGGTAACTTAACGCGCGGGGTGGCGCGACGCGAACTTTGATGATTACTCATAATAAATTACCATTATCGGCTCCTCGCTGGATCGGCGCTCATTATAACACGCACAAAGTGTGAGGCAATTTTAGTGGACGCTCATTTGACAACGAGAAACTCATCTGTTAACCTAGTTCGAACATATACATAGCACCAACGCGTTGACCGGGACGAGTAGCGGCTGAGCCTGTCCCAGAGAGTGTGCGTCGATGGGCTGAGAACGCGCACGGCAAAGACAGCCGCCAAAACCACCCGGGAGCGATCTCCGGAACGGCTGACCCAGTATGGAGATCCGGCAAGCCCCGTTACCGGCTATAATGAGGGTTCTGGCTCACTTTAGGCCAGGACTGAAGTTGGGTGGAATCGCGAACGCCATCGCCCCGATACTGGGCGTTGGCGTTTTTGTTTTGGAGGAAGTAAGAGATGGCCGAAGCAGTGAAGGAACAACAAGTAGAGGAGAATGTCCCCTACCGGGAAAGCAACCTGTACCGGCTGCGCCATTCGGCAGCCCACGTGCTGGCCGAAGCGGTCCTGGACCTTTTCCCGGAGGCGCGGCTGGCAATCGGGCCGCCCATCGAAGATGGTTTTTACTACGACTTCGACCTGGGCAAAGACGAGCGGGGCAAGCCAATCACCTTCTCCGAAGAAGATCTGGAGAAGATCGAGGCGCGGATGAAGGAGCTGATCAAGGACAACGCCCGCTTTGAGCAGTCCTCGATGTCGATCGACGAAGCGCTGGAATTCTTTAAGGATCAGCCTTACAAAGTGGAGCTGATCCAGGAGCTGGCGGCCGGCCGGGTTGACGAAGACGGGCGCCCTATCTCCGAGCCTGTGCGCGAAGTGGGCATTTATCGCCAGCGCGATTTCGTCGATCTCTGCCGTGGCCCGCACGTCAACTACACCGGCCAGATCAAACCCAACGCCGTCAAGCTGCTGCGCACGAGCGGCGCCTACTGGCGCGGCGACGAAAACCGGCCGCAACTGCAGCGCATCTACGGCACGGCCTGGCCGACGAGGGCGGAGCTGGAGGAGTATCTCGAACGGCTGGAAGAAGCGGCCTCACGTGACCACCGCCGGCTGGGCAAGCAGCTGAGCCTCTTCCACATTTCACCGCTCGTTGGGGCCGGGCTGCCGTTGTGGCTGCCCAAGGGCACGATACTTCGCGAGACGCTGGAGCAGTTCCTTCGCCAGGCGCAGCGCGAGCGCGGCTATCTGCCGGTCATCACGCCGCACATTGCCAAGATCGATCTGTTCATCACGAGCGGTCACTATCCCTACTACAAGGATAGCCAGTACACGCCGCTGGACATCGACGGCGATCTCTTCCTGCTCAGGCCGATGAACTGCCCTCACCACATTGAGGTCTACCGCAGCGAGGCGCGCAGCTACCGGGATCTTCCGTTGCGGCTGGCCGAGTTCGGCACGGTTTACCGCTACGAACAGAGCGGCGAGCTGGCCGGCCTGACGCGCGTCCGTGGCTTCACAGTGGACGACTCCCACCTCTTTGTGACGCCGGAGCAGCTCGAAGACGAGTTCATTCAGGTCGTGCAGCTCATCCAGTACGTCTTCAACGCCATGGGCTTCTCCGATTTCCGGGCACGGCTGGGCACGAACGATCCCGAAAGCGACAAGTATGCCGGCACGCCGGAGATGTGGGAGAGAGGCATCGCGGCCATCCGCAATGCCGCGGATAAGCTCGGCCTTAACTATACGGTCGAGGTCGGCGAGGCCGCCTTCTATGGCCCCAAGCTGGACTTCATCTTCCGCGACGTGCTCAAGCGGGAATGGCAGCTCGGCACCGTACAGGTGGACTTCCTGCTGCCGGAACGGTTCGCTCTGGAATACATCGGGCCGGATGGCGAGGCCCACCGCCCGGTGATGATCCACCGCGCGCCCTTCGGCAGCATGGAGCGTTTTGTCGGCATCCTCATCGAGCACTTTAACGGCGCCTTCCCGGTCTGGCTGGCGCCGGTGCAGGCCATACTCATTCCCATCACCGACCGGCACAACGACTACGCCCGCGAGGTGGCGGAGGCGCTGCAGGCGTCAGGAATCCGCGTCGAAGTTGACGCCAGCGGCAGCCGGATGAACGCCAAGATCCGCAACGCTCAGTTGCAGAAGATCCCCTACATGCTCGTCGTCGGCGACCGCGAGGTCGAGGCGGGAGCGGTAGCCGTGCGGACTCGCGATGAAGAAAACCGTGGCTCCATGCCGGTAGCCGAGTTTAAGGAGCTGATCCTGGAGCGTATTCGCACGCGCTCGCTCGAGCTGTAAGCCGCTCGCGGCAGCCTGCCATCCCTCTGTTTTTCGAACGAGGAGAGCCGGTTACCGGCTCTCCTCGTTGTTTCGGGGGCGCTTCCCGGCCAGAATCGGCAGCGTAACAGTAAAGGTACTGCCGACCCCTTCCTCACTCTCGACTTCGATGGTGCCGTTGTGTGCCTTAACCAGGGCCTGAGCCACTGCCAGCCCCAGCCCCGTGCCAGGCGCGATGCTGCTATGCACGTCAAGCCGTTTGTATCGTTCGAATATGGTCGGAATCTCCTGCGCGGGAATGCCGTAACCGGTGTCGCTGACTGAGAAGATGACGCTGTTGTGATCTAACTCAGCGGCCAGCGAGATGGTCCCACCGGCCGGCGTGTATTTGATCGCGTTAGAGAGCAGGTTGAGCAGAATGCGCGTCACGTGGCTGCGATCGGCGCGCACCGAAACGGGTGTGCGCGGCAGGCGCCGCTCGAGTATCAGCTCCTTCTGCAGCAGCTGCGGGCGGATCGACTCCAGCGCATTGATGACGACCGGCATCAAGTCGAACGTCTCCGGCTCCATCGGCATGTCGCCGGTGATCTTCAGTCGCCCCAGATCGACAATGTTGTTGACGATGTCGAGCATGACGCGCTGGTTGTGGACAATCGTGTCGGCCAGATCGGGCTGCTCTTCCAGCACCTGTGGCCTTTTCTTGATGATCTCCGCATAGAGGCCAATACTCATGAGCGGCGTCTTCATGTCGTGGGAGAGTACGGCGAGAAAGGCGTCCTTTTCCTCATTCGCCCGGGTCAGCTCCTGCGTGCGCGCGGCGATGAGCGATTCCAGGTTGTTCATGTGCTCTTCCATAGCGCGCACGTAAAGCCGGAAAGCCAGCACAGAAAGCAGAACCGGCAGGAAGAAGACCAGGACGCCGAGAATGTCGTACTGCGCGGCGGCAAAGGCGATCGTCCCGCCACCGACGCTCATGATGATCACGTCGAGCAGGAGATACCACTCATTCTCGCGCCACAGGTCCACCAGCCGCAGCCGCTGCCCGTGCTGCAGATAAAGAACGGCGATCAGCAGGAACGCATTGAGCAGGCTATGCACGGTCGCGGCAATCACCCATGGCACGATAATCGCGATCAGGAAGGAAGGGTTCCGTCCGATCACGTCGAGGAGCTGATCGTAGTCGCCGGGCAGAGCAGGGAGCGGCAGTAACCGCTGGAGCGCCAACAGCACCCAGCCGGCCAGGTAAATGGCAATGCTGAACATGCCGACGTTGAAGCTGAGCTGGGCAAGGGTCTTCTTCCACGTTCGCCCGGTCGCCGGCTTAAAGAGCCACAGGGTACTCATGGCTGTGGCGGTAATCAGCGTGGCCGCGGCCGGGCTGAACAGGTAAGCGGCTGCCATACTGAGGGCATTGTGGATGTCGTAGGTAATGCTCGCTTTTTCCGAGATGGCCGTTGAGGCATTCGCCAGGGCAGAGAAGGAGGCCAGAAGCAACAAAAGTGCAAAAATTACGAGGTCTGATCGGCTGGCTAAATCGACCAGTCCCATCAGAATCAGCACGGCGCCTATCGTCGAGATAAGGGCGATATAGAGAAAGTAGGGCTGCCGCAGTCGGTCCATGGACAAACGCTATGGTTGCTCTACGCCGGGCTCCGTACACAGACAGCCAGGGACTGCATTACACAGAACACAACCGGGCGCAGATTGTAATACCATAGCCTCTCGCTTACGAATCTGCTTTGCCCGGGCCGGGCCTGACGCGCAGGTAGCGCCGGCTCAGGACTATTTGTCGTCGCGCTCGGCACGGCGCCGCCGCTCCAGCAGGCGACCCGCCAGCGTTCCCGGCGCAGGCGCTTCAGGCAGAGCCGGCTTGTGGCTCTCCATTGCGGGCGTTCGGGCCGGCGGCCTCTCCGGCAGCGGTTCGGACCGGGCTGCTCCTTCATCCGGTGGAACTGGTTCTGGCGCTGGCGGGCCTGGGGCCACGTTCTCACTCCGACCGGCCGTTGCCCGCGTCTTGGCGGCAAAGAGCCGGCCAACCTGTTCGCTGCGCTGCGCCTCGGCTACCGGTTCGCCACGCCACCGAGTCAGCACTGCCCACAGCCGCTCCCAATCACGGCGCGTGACGACCAGCCGGCGCAGGGCTATGTCCACCGGGAGCAGAAACACCGCCAGCAGGGTCAACCAGGGCCAGATAGGTCGCGTTGCCCGTTCGGCGGCAAGCGTATGGGCAAAAGCCTGATCCGGCTCCCCGGCGATGTTGCTTCCCCCGGTCGCCGAGGCGACCATCTCCAGGAGCTGCAAATCTGGCTCCAGCTGCCGGTACTCCGGCGAGTAGCCGAGCACCCAGCCGCTGGTCTGGGCGACCGCCGGGTCGTCCGCTTCCTCCGGCGTGCCCGTAATGCGCAGAAGATAGGCGCCTTCGTGACCGGGCGTGAACGTCCCTTCGTAGCGTCCCGGCGCGACCTGATTCAGCGCCACGGCGGTCACTTCTCCGGCCGGGTTGACCACGTTGGCTGCTACTTCCAGGTCGTTGAGGTAGGCGCCATCGGCGCTCCGGGCATCGACAGTCAGCCGGGCTACTTCCTCGCCATAATCGACGACGGTCTCCACGCTGCTCTCGCGGTTCTGGGTGATGGACCAGGAAACGGCCTGTTCCCAGAAGGTGGGGAAGCCGGCCCAGCGCACCCAGTCGGTTGCCCAACGGCCGGTCGCGTCTGATGTCCAGGCGACGGCCCGGCCCAGACCGTACTGCCACGTCGCCAGCAGCGGGTCTCCCATGGGCGTTTCCAGTACTGTCTGCGCCGTGGCTTTGGCGGTTGTGCCGACATAGCCGTAGAGGGGAGGCACCTGAGTGATGTTGGCTACAATCGGGCTATTGCTTCTCAATGTCGGGAAAAAGCGCTCTTCTACCAGATAGGTGCGCTGGATCGACGTCGTCTCCTGGGTAAAGATCTGCGGCAGGTTGGCGGCCTCCTGCGTCAGGTGGAACCGGCCGTTGCCCAGCTCGGCCATCTGCTGCAGCCAGGGCACGTCTTTGCCGTCGCCAATGGCGACCATCGACACGGTAGCCCCACCTGCCACCAGCTCCGCGATTAGCTCCGGCACCCCTTCCTGCTCGTTAGAATCGCTGCCGTCGGCCAGGACGATCAGATGTTTGACCTCGTTTTCGCTGGCTGCCAGCACATCGACGGCGGCGGCGACCCCGGTGCGCACGTTGATCCCGCCGCCTCCCGCGCCAATCTGGCGGATCTGGCCGATGATCTCCTCGCGGTCGCTGGCCAGCGCCGGGCCAATCACCTGGTCCGGCACGGTATCGACCGGTATGACGGCTATCTCGTCAAAGGGATTCAGCAGCTCGACCACACGCACCGCGGCCTCGTCCGCCAGCTGAATCTTGGTCAGCCCGCCTTCCTGCATGGCCATGCTTCCCGAGCGGTCGATGACGATGACGATAGTCACGGCGGGAAAGCGCTCCTGATCCTTGATCTGCATCTCTACCGGCAGCGTCTCTTCCAGAGGCGTGCGGAAGTAGCCGCCCATGCCGTAGCTTTGCGGGCCGCCGACGACGACCAGACCGCCGCCCAGGTCACGGACGTAGCTCTGCAGCGCCGCCATCTTGCGCGGGCTCAGATTCTTGGCGTTGACGTTGACGAGGACGACGCTGGCATAATTGCCGAGCGCCGGCAGCGCTGAGGGGAGCTGCGCCGGCGTCATCTGCTCGACAATCAGACCTGTCGCCTGCAGCGCCTCGCGCAGCTGGCGGGCTTCGGGCGGGTACGGCTCGCCGTTGTCGTCCAGCTCGCCCTCGCTGCTGACCAGCAGGACACGCGGCGGGCCGGTAACCTCGGAAAACGCCGCCAGCCGGTTGTTCTGGTAGTAGGTATCGACAGCCGGCTCCAGCTCGACGGTGTAGCGCAGGAATTCCTGCTCTCCCCCGCGCAGGGTGATGGGGAAGTTGTTGCTTCCCCGGTTCAGCGTCACCTGCTCCTCGTAGACCACGCGCCCGTCACCGCCCAGCACGCGCAGCGTGGCCTCCGTATTGACGGTGCTGAAGGCGCCTGCCACAAGCGTAAATTGCTCGCCCTGCCGCACGCGGGTCGGCGCATCCACCTGCGTGAGCATGACCTCGGCGCTGCCGGCCGGCCGTGTGAGCGGCACATAGTCGATTTCAATGCCGGCGGCTGCCGCCAGCTGCGCTGCCTGCATCGTGTCCCCGCTGGTCGCCGCCCCATCGCTGAGCACCACGAGGCGTCGCGCGCTGCCGGCCGGGAAGAGCGCCATCCCCAGGCGGATCGCGTCCGCCAGGTCGGTCTGCAGCCGCAGCGGGGCGGAGCTGAAGGGCGCCAGCTCGGTCAGACCGCTCATGGGCCGCTCGACCAGCGCGTTGGCCCCAAAGAGAACGACAGCCGTCCTGTCCTCACGGCCCATCCCGGACACCGCCTCGCGCACGTAGCTCTCGGCTGCCTCCATCTGCTCGGCGCCAATCGAATCCGAGGCGTCCACGAGAAAGACGACCGCCAGCTCCTCGGCAGCGCGCACAATCTGTGCCCCGGCGAGGCTCAGGGTCAACAGGAACAGAATCAGCAGGCGAATGCCGATGCTGGCCCGGTCGCGCCAGTGCCGCCCGGCGAGACGCGCGCCTGCCAGCCAGACAAAATAGGGCAGCGTCAGGAGCAGGAGTAGCGCAATGGGCGTGGAGAAGCGCATCGTCGCTCAGCTTTCCAGCGCCAGCGGCAGGAAGATGGAGAAGGTCGTTCCTGCGCCGTACTCGCTGTTCATTTCCAGTCGCCCACCGTGCGCGCGGACAATGAAACGGGCCAGGAGCAGGCCCACGCCTTCGCTGCTCCGGTAGCGGCCATTCTGGCGATGGCCCACCGCCTCCCAGACCTGATCGGAGCGCTCTGGAGGGATGCCCACGCCGGTGTCGCGGATGTGCAGGTATAGCTCGTTGCCGGCCATGCCACTGTCCACCCGCACGTCGCCACCGATCTTGTTGAATTTAATTGCGTTATGGAGCAGATGCTGGATGGCTTCGGTCAGCCGTTCTTCGTCGCCTTTGATTACCGGCAGGCGAGGATCGTCGTCAACCTCGACGCGGACCCGGCGGGCAGTGGCCATGGGCGCAAGGTTGCGCACCGCCTGCTGCACCGCGTCGTTGAGGTGCATCGGCGCGAAGTGAAATTCCTGCTGCTGCTGCACGCGCCCGGCGACGTTGACCAGATGGCCGATCATGGTCCGCAGCTCGGTGAGCGGCTGCGAGAGGGTTCCCGACAGCTCCTCTTGCGGCCCCACCGCCCGCAGCGCGTCGTTGATCTCCCCGAATGGAGCGTACAGCGCGGGCGATACGAGAGCCGCAAATTGCCGGTAAAGGGCGCTCAGCTCCTGCAGGAATTGCTGCTCGAGGGTCAGGCTGTCGACACGCTCGAAGACGTAGCCGTTGAGCTGACTGAGGGTGGCAATCTGGCCCGCCTGCCATAACAGCGGCCCGGCCTGGAGGGCCAGTTTCTGCAGCCAGGCCAGCTCGTGCTCGTAGTAAGGCGCTCCGGTGAATTTATCTCCCAGGGCGACAACGCCAACCAGCCGCTGCCCTACCTGCAGCGGCAGCAACCACTCGCTCTGCCAGCCGGCGACGGCTTCCTTTTCTACCGCCGGCACGGCGCCGAACAGCTCGCCCTGAGCCAGATCGAACGGCGCCAGGGGCCCATGTATTTCCTGCTGCAGATAGCGGGCGAACGGGCTGGCGCCGGCAAGCAGCGCGGCAGGAGGGCGGGCCGTCTCGGGCACCGACGCCAGAGGAGTGAGCAGCAGGCTGCCCCCCGGCCCGTTCTCTACGCCAAACAGGTGCCCGTGCTCCGTACCCAGCGTTTCCTGGACGAGACGCAAGATCAGGCCGGCCAGCTTCTCCGGGTCTGGCAGGCTCTGCATCAGGTCGGTCCCGTGCGAGAGCGCCAGGTAGGGTTGCGGGCGCCGGGGCAGGAGATACCAGCGCACGCCTCGCTCGACCAGGCGATTGGTCAGGACGAAAAGGGCGGCAAAAAGCGCGGCGAACAGGATCAGGTCCAGGCTGGTCGCAATGCCCGTACGCTGTGGTAGCACCCGCACCATCAGCCAGAGAGCGGTCCAGGCTAACCCAAAAAGCAACAGCGTCGAGGCGAGCCGGGCGACGAGATGGCGCAGGGTCGGCCTTAATTCGGGCAGGTCATAGCGCCGCAGCGTGGCGTTGCCGAGCATCGCCGCGCCGATCAGGATCAGGGCCCCAACTTCCTGCCAGGCGGGCTGATACGGCTGCTGGACGAGGGCCACACCGCCGCCGAGCAGATAGACGAGAAGGGTGAGCTGCCAGTAGTTGAGCCGGTTGCGATAGAGCGAGCGCGGCGTTTGCTGGGCCGCCTGCCGGGTCAGCAACAAGGCGCCGGCGAGTGGTACGAGCCACGTGGCTACCCACAGCGCCGACCACAGCACAGACGGCGGTAGCTGCGTTCCTACCGCCGATAAAAGAATGTCGCCCAGCGGGGTCAATACGGGATCCAGCACAAAGCTGACCAAGCCCAGCAGGACGGCGA
This sequence comes from Chloroflexota bacterium, assembly GCA_012515125.1. Taxonomy (GTDB): domain Bacteria; phylum Chloroflexota; class Anaerolineae; order Promineifilales; family Promineifilaceae; genus JAAYYY01. The sequence goes on along the minus strand of JAAYYY010000048.1, from coordinate 946 downwards.
TAACCAGACCGGGCCGGACTGCGGAGAGCGGTGTCTGCAGGAAGCGATGGGTCGTCACCAGCACCAGGAGCGCCGACATCGACAGTATGTAGCGGCCGGCCGCGCGCCAGGCGACTTCTGCTTCCCTGGGAAAGCCGGAACCCGTGTAGAAACTGAGGATGCTGCTGGACCAGAGAGCAACAGCCAGGAGCGCGGCGGCCCAGGCCTGCTTGCTCCGGCGGCTGCTGCCCAGCCGCGCGTAGCGCGCCAACAGCAAGAAGACGACCGGCAAGGTGAGCGTGATCAGGAACTGCTGGATCAGCATGAAGCGCTCAGTTTCGGAAACGAGTCGAATCGACGGCGAATCACAGGAAAAGTCGTTCCTTGCAGATCAGGGATTCCCTGGGCTATCGGCCAGAGGTAGCGGCGATTTCCCAAATTTATCCCAAATCGTTCTTGGGATATATTTGGGTTATCGGCGCCAGCCATGTTACTTCAGGATGTAGTAGGTGCCCTTCTTAGAGCCAATCTTCAAGAGCAGATTCTTTTCGACCAGATCGACGAGGTCCAGGCGCAGCGTCTCCGAGGAAACGTCTGGGCAGAGCCGCTGGTATTCCCGGTTGGTGATGCTTCCCTGCTGCTGGACGTAGGTCAGCGCGCGCGCCTGGCGCTCATTCATATTGCGTGTCCACTCTGGTACCGGCGCCCGTTTCGGCTCGCTGCTCTTGTGCAAGACCACGGTAAAGGAGTGCGGCATTGCCCGGAAGGTGGGCATCGGGTGCCCAGCCTGAACCATATCCTCAATCATCCGGTCGATGCCCAGCCCCAGCTCTTCAATATAACCCCACTGGTAAAGACCGTTGACGATGCGCGGGTTGCGCGAGTAATGCTCTTCGACCAGGTTATCGAGGGTGATATAACCGGGCAGCCCGCCAGGACTGATCACTTCCATGCGGTCGGTGTACAT
>JAAYYY010000415.1 GCA_012515125.1 Chloroflexota bacterium | reverse complement strand
TATAGTCGGCTGAAGCTGCCTGTCCCTCGTGCGGGCAGCCCATTCCGACTATCGTAAAGGAAACCCAATATGACAAATAACGTTCTTTTTCCCTGGCGCAGCTTCCTCGCGCTCGTGCTGATCTCCCTCATTATCGCCGCCTGCGGCCTCTTTGAGAACGAGCGGGAGGCCGAGAACGAGCCACTGACCAGCGGCGCGCAGTTTGGAGAAGTAGTGACGGCGGAAGGCATCGGCGCGGACAACGCCCCCCTCGCCGTGGCCGACACTTTCAGCGCCTCGCAGGACTTCATCTACGTCGTCGCCGAGGCGGAGTCCATCGAAGCGGGTACGACGATGTTCGCGCGCTGGTACCGCGACGGCGAGCCGTTTGAGGACAGCGCCGAGGTAACGGCCGACCGGGACTATGAAGACACCTATGTCGAGTTCCACCTGGAGAACCTGCAGAACAACTTTGAAGAAGGCGACTACAGCGTGCAGATTTTCGTCAACGGCAATCCGGCCGAAGAAGTTGAATTTACCATCGATTAAGGGGGAAACCACCCATGGACGACTGGATCTGGATATTGCTCGTCGTCGTCGCTCTGGCGGCGCTCATCTGGTATCAGCGGCGCCAGCCGCGCCCGCGCGGCACCTACGACGACGAAGACGTGCGTAGCAGCGGCAGTATCGGCGGCAGCCGGACAGGCGCCTACGACGAAGAGGATGTCCGCAGCAGCGGCAGCATCGGCGGCTCGCGGGAGGGCGCCTATGACGACGACGAGACGACCAGCGGGGGCAGCATCGGCAGGTAGCTAGACGCAGGTGAGCCCGCGGCGGTAGACGTCGCGCAGCTCGGCCGTCAGGGCGTCGCGGTCGTCCGGGCGGCCGTGCCAGGCGGCGGGCGTCGTCTGGAACAGCACGGCCTGCCAGGTATTGCCCGACCGCACGGCGACAACCGTCTGGATGCTATTCGTTGCCGGGTTGATATCCTCCTGACCGGGAGAGACCAGCCCGGCAACGCCCTGCAACAGGGCCACGTCCGGGGTGAGGGAGTGCACCTCGCGGATGATTCCCACGTAGGCGCCGGTCTGGTGGTCGGCGAAGATGGCCCGCAGATGGGCTTCGAACTCCGCGCGGGAGCCGGACCGGCTGCCGTCGAAGCCGACGACGATGGCATCGCTGGCGAGGACGCTCGCCATCGCCGCAGCGTTACGCTCGTTCCAGGCGGCGAGAAGGCGCTCGTAGAGCCGCCGGATGGGATGGTCATTGGCGGCCATACTGCTACGCCTTTATCTGCCCGCGCTATGACGGCTGGGATGCGCTGGTGGGCGGGTGTCGACTCTGTCAAGGAGCAGAGAAAACTCGAAGCCAGAAAAATGCTTGAAAATGCCGCAGACTCCGACACGTCAGGTGCATGCCTTGTTAGCCCGCGCACTGTTTCCAATTACCATGCTTTTCGGATAACCCAGATGCCACAGGCCAACCACCAGAGCAGGTTCAATGCCATGAAAAATACAAAGTACTCCACAAGGGCTTCACGCCCTGTAAATGTCATGATTGTCCCTAATATGAATCCCAGAATGCCTAAGAAAAGCCCACCCAATCCCATCCAGCGAGGATAAATAGTACTCTGATAGATTCCAATACCAATGAAGGCAAAAGCCAGCCAGTTGACAATGAGATTCAGTGGAAACGTTCCCCGACCAATCCCGACAGGCGAAAGCACTGTTACAACACTATAGGCAACTTCCTTGCTCGAATCAGGTGACTCTAGCCAGTTGAGGATTGCGGCTGGATAAGAAATATCCAGGGACATACCCACCATCCAGAGCGCGACTCCTACTAAATGAAAATAAAAGCCTATGCGAGTCCAGGCAGCGCCATCTTTGGTGACGGATTGGTAAATTCCTGACGTGCCAATCATCACAGCCAGGAAACCGAGTGTCAGCAACAGAGCACAGGCTTGTAACAAAGTGGCATGCTCGCCATATGCTTCTTGCATGGCTTGCACGTCACCAAGATCGGAAGCACGCGGAAGCAGGAGACTCCCGATAATTATCAGAAGAGACCCCAACAAAAATCCGACACCACTAAATTTCTGGTAGGTATCTCCTCTTATGATACCTTCTCCTTGCGACATAAAATCTCCTTTAGAGGTTAGCGGTATCGTCTGTGACGGCGGCGATGGCGGC
>JAAYYY010000414.1 GCA_012515125.1 Chloroflexota bacterium | reverse complement strand
GGGCAGGCCCAGCTCGTCGGCAATCTCGCGCTGACTGAGACCGCGCAGGTAGGCCAGGGCGAGGGCGCGGCGCTGCTCCTCTGGCAGCTCGCTCAGGGCAGCGTGGACCCGCTGCCGCTGCATTCTGGCCGCCGTACTCTCCTCCGGAGAGACGTTGTCGGCGGCGAGGGTGAAATCGGCGCCGTCCAGCGACAGGCTGTGGCCCTCCGGACGCACGTCGCGGCGGCGCAGTCGGTCGATGGCCCGGTGGCGGGCGATGGAGGTCAGCCAGGTGCTGAGCTGGGCGCGGGCCGGGTCGTAATCAGCCGCGTTCTGCCAGAGCCGGGTGAAGACGTCGAGGGTCACTTCCTCGGCCGCCGTGCGCTCGCCGACGAGATGCAGGGCCACGCTGAAGACGAGCCGGCTGTAGCGGTCGTAGATGGCCTCCAGCGCCAGCTCGTCGCCTCCCGCGACCCGGTATAACAGATTGCCATCATCCAGGGAGCCGTAATCCACAGGGGCTATTGTAGCGGGAGATGGAAGATATGTGTAGGAATAGCTCCAAGCTGTAAGCTTTTAGCCGTAAGCCGTTAGCTCAAAGCTAACGGCTTACGGCTCATCGCTAATGGCTCATAGCTCTACTACAAACGCTTCTCCGCTCGTGGGGCCGGGCGGGCCGGCGATGATCAGCGTGCGGGCGTTGGGGTCCCAGTCGATAAAGGTAAAGATGTTGGTCGGAGCGGGCACGCTGAGGGTGGGCGTGAGGGCGCCGCTGGCGGGATCCAGCTCCAGCACCACGATGTGCGTCGCCTCCGGCAGGGCGCCCATCAGCGGCTCGTCCGGGCAGGGGCCAGCGCCGGCGACAATGGTCGTGGGGCCGATGAGCAGGAACTCCTGGTTGTTGCAGACGTTCTCCATGCCCAGCGCCTGGCCTGCGGCGGCGTCGATGGCGCTCAGCGTGACCGCGTGGCTCCACGCGCCGGCGGCGTCGGCCCAGACGACTCGGTCGCTGCCGTCGGCGTAGGCGCGCAGCAGCACGCTTTCGCCGCCCGGCGACCAGAGGGGCGCCCACGCCGCGCCGGTGCCGCCCATGCCGTTACGGTCCACGTCGCTGAGCTGGCGCTCTTCCCCGGTTTCCAACTCCACGACGTAGAGGCCGGGCGGGGCGGTCAGGTTATAGCCGGTCTCGCGGGTGAAGGCGATGGCCGTGCCTGCCGGGTCGAAGGTAAACTCGCGGGGAATATCGGCGGCGAGCAGGCGGTCGCCGCCGGCAGCGTCGCGCAGGTACAGCTCGTAGGTCGTGTCGGTCGCCAGCAGGTAGGCGTAGCCCCGGCCGTTCGGCTCCCAGCGGGCGGAGACGACGCGTTCGGGGATCACCGTCTCGGCTGTTCCCGCGGCAAAGTCCACGATGACGAGCGGGCCGGTGGCGAGGTTGCCGGGGCCGCTGCCGACGCCGGCGGTGTTCTCCCAGACGAGGCCGCGATTGCTCAGCGGGTCGTAGTCCAGGTTGGTGCCCTCGACGCCGTCTGGCAGCTCCAGCTCGGCGACTCCCCAGCCGTCACCGGCGGGCACGAGGCCGCGCAGCAGCCAGCCACGCGTCTCGTCGAAGATCGTGCCCTGGGCGTAGGTCAGCGCAGACGGCGGCGCCGGGGTCGGGTCGATGGGAGTCGGCGTGGCAGCGGCCGGCGTCTCGGCAATGGGCGTTAGCGTGGGCGTGACAGCCGGCAGCGGCGTGGCGTCGGCAGGCGTCGGCGCGGCCTGCGTCGCGGCGGCGGTGGCAGTCAGCTCGGCAATCGGGGTGCCCGTGGGCGGGTCGGCGGCGGTCGGCTCCGCGCCGGGCAGGGCGTCGCAGGCCGCCAGCAGCGCGAGTAACAGCACAAGGACAAACAGCAGAGACAGTTGTTTCATCGGTTGATTCTCTCCTTTCACACAGAAAGAGCCCGTTGCCGGGATCTCCCGCAACGGGCGAAGGAAATTCTAGCCGATTTGCGCGACCCGTTTCATCGGTCAAAAGTCGGAACTGGAAAGTGGTCAGTGGTCAGTTGACGAGGAAGCCGCTAAGCTTACGGCTAATGGCTGACGGCTTACGGCTGACAGCAGAAAGCTTTCGCGGAGGAACTGGATGGACGACAACAGCGTAATCGGATTGATCCTGGGCATTGTCATCGGGCTGGTCATTCTGACGGCGTGCGGGCTTATTGCCCTGGCAGGGTTGATTCTGGGCGTGGGGCTGCTGTAGCGCGATTTTCCTGAATTGCACGGACCGTGGGGAGGAGGAGCGATTTGGAAAAATCGCTCTACAGCCGCTATTCGCGCTATTCGACCCAGCCGTAGGCGTAGCAGTAGCCGCCTTCCAGCGGCAGAAAATGCGTGTAGCCAGCGGTGGGGTTGTGCAGCAGGAGAGAGGCGCCGCCGCGCAGGACCAGCCAATCGCCCTCCGGCGCCCAGAGACCGCCGGCCACGCTTTCGTCACGCGGTAGCTGTCGCGCCGGTTCCTCCGGCGCCTCCAGATCGAGCAGGCTGAACCGGTTGTGGCGGGAATCCTCGGTGGTCACCACGGCGAGCCAGCGGCCCGTACCGGATACCTCGAACTGCGCGGCGTCCACCACCAGCGGCGTCACCCTTTCCACTTCCTGCCAGCCCTCCGCGGACTCGACCAGCAGCAGGCGGCTTTCGCCCTGCCCGCCGAATGGACCCAAACCGGCGCTGACGAGAAGCTGGCGCGGGTTCTGCGGGTTGGCGCGCAGGGCATGGTCGGTGAGGGCGTAGCCGCGCGGCATCGCCTCGGCAACGCCGGCCAGAATCCACAGGTCGGAGAAGGGCAGGCGCAGCAGCTCCGCTTCCTGACCGACGGCGCGCACGACGAGATCGCGCTCGGCCGGCGGGGCGCTGACGTAGGCGTAATGCGTGCCGTCGAGCCAGGCGACATGGCTGGCCCAGTCCACGCGACGCTGAATGCCGGCGTCGCCGTCGCCTTCGTAGAGCTCCGGCCCGACGTTGCGCCCGACGTCGTCCTGGCGCGGCGGGCTGAGGATGAGGCTGTGGC
>JAAYYY010000413.1 GCA_012515125.1 Chloroflexota bacterium | reverse complement strand
GCCATACACGAGGAATCGACGGTCGTGCGGGCTATTCGCCAGTACGCCGAAGACTACATGATCAAGCCGTTCAATCCGAGCGAGCTGGCGGCGCGGGCCGGGCGCGTGCTGCGGCGCGTGGGCCAGTTCCCGTTCGCCATGACTGCGCCGGTGACCGTGGACGAGAACCTGTTGGTAAACTTCGCCACACGCGACCTGTGGATCAACGGCAAAAAAAGGGGGCTCACTCCCACCGAGGCGCGCCTGCTTTACATTCTCATGCGCACGCCGGGCGAGACAGTCAATAGCGATTTCCTGTTGCGCCGCATGTGGCCCCTGGAACACAGCGACGACGACCGGCTGCACGTCTACGTACACCGCCTGAGAACGAAGCTAAAGGGAGCGGATAGCAAACACCGGTACGTTGTCTCCCAGCGGGGCGTGGGCTATCGCTTTCAGCCACGCGACGTGGGCGAGCAAGTCGTCAATTCCTGAGGAGCCGGCTACCAGGACAAGATATGATTTCAATCGCCACTGTCAGGCAGGCGCTGAGCCTGTCTGATTTCGATAGCCTTGCCGCCCAGAGCAAGATGAAGCCCATCCCGCGGGAGCTGCAGCGTCCGGCGGGTATGGGTGGCAATCCACGTGAGAGCGCCGTGCTGCTGCTGCTGTACCCGCGCGACGGGCAGACCTACCTGGTGTTGACGCTGCGTCGCCATGACCTGAACGCGCACGCCGGGCAGGTCTCCCTGCCGGGTGGGCGGCTTGAACCCGGCGAGAAGCCGCCCGAAGCCGCACTGCGCGAGGCGCACGAAGAAGTGGGCATCCACCCTTCGCGGGTGACACTGCTGGGCTCGCTCGCCCCGCTCTATATCCCGCCCTCTGACTTCCGGGTCCATCCCTTTGTGGGCTGGCACGAACAGCCGGCCGTTTTTACCCCTCAGCCGGACGAAGTAGCCGAGCTGCTAGAAGTGCCCCTGCTGAGCCTGCTCGACGCGAGCACGCGCCGGGAAGAGATCTGGAACCGCCGCGGCCTGGAGCTGCAGGTGCCTTACTTCAGCATCGGGCGGCACAAGGTCTGGGGCGCGACGGCGATGATCCTCAGCGAGTTCCTGGAGCGCGTTCGCCTGGTCGCGGACGGAGCCATCCCTTCAGAGTAGGAGCGCTCCCTTTCGCTCGAAAGGGGCTCAGTCGTAGCGCAGGGCGACGGCCTCTATCTCGACCAGGGCGCCGAGGGGTAGGGCGGACACCTCGACCGTCGTGCGCGCCGGGGGCGAGCTGGCGAAGTAGCGGCTGTAGACCTGATTCATCTGGGCGAAGTCGGCCATATCCTGGAGATAGACCGTTGTCTTGACGACGCGTGTCAGGCCGCTGCCCGCCGACTCGAGGATCGCCTTCAGGTTCAGCAGCACGCGGTCTGTTTGCGTGCTGATGTCGTCGCCGACCATCTGCCCGGTGGCCGGGTCGAGGGCAATCTGCCCGGCCGTGTAGACCAGGTCGCCCGCGCAGACGGCCTGGGAGTAGGGCCCTACGGCGCCGGGCGCTTTTGTCGTCGCTACTACTTCTCGTTCCATGATCTGCTCCTTTAGGCTGGCGCTTCTGTCCGGCCGGTTCAGCCCCGGCCCTCGTCTGCGGTCGAGGGCTGTCCGCTCGCCAGAGGTTTTTCATAGACGCGGTAGGTCTTGTAGATCGTGCCTCCCATGAGCTGGAGGGCGCGGTTCATCATGTCGTTGGTTTCCAGAATCCAGGAGGCTTCGGCCCACTTATAGCCCCGCCGGTGGGCGGCGCGTACGGTCTCATAATACATCAGCGCGTCCACGCCACGGCCCCGGTATTTCTCCACCACGCCCAGGGCCAGCACGCGCACTGTGTCGGTCTTGTAGCGGTTCAGGTAGACGCGGGCGGCAGCGAGATAGGAAGCGAGGCGTGATGGGCCGGGGTGGATGCGCCGCAGGGGCTGGTTGGCGTCGGGGAGGGTCAGCGAGAAGCCGACCGGCTCGCCTTTGTGTTCGACCATGAATACGAGCGCCGGGTCGAGGACGGCCTTCAGGCTGGCGCCCATATGCTCAATCTCGGCATCCGTCATGGGCACAAAACCCCAGTTCCGTTCCCAGGCGCTGTTATAAATCGTCTTGATCCGCGCGACTTCGGCGTCCCAGTCCTTCAGGTCCACCAGGCGGAGGTGAAGGTCGTAGCGCTCGGTGACTTTTCCGACAACCCGCCTGACCTTCTCCGGCATCTCTTGCTCTAGCTTGTTCAGATCGGCGATCCAGGCCCAGAGATCCATCGCCTTGCGGAAGCCTGCGGCTTCGATGAACTGCGGCACGTAGGGCTGGTTGTAGGTCATGAGGATGACGGGCGGGCTGCCGAAGCCGTCGATAAGCGTGCCTGTCTCGTCATTGGTCGAAAAGGTGAAAGGTCCGAGGAGGCTATCCAGGCCGCGCTCGCGCGCCCACGTCTCAGCCGTACCCAGCAGGGCCAGCGCTGCTTCGCGGTCATTCATGACCTCGAAAGCGCCGAAGTGGGCTACGTTTTGCTGCTGGAAGTCGTTGTAGCGGTGGTTGACGAAGACGGCGATGGCGCCTACTGCTTCCCCGTCCCGGCGGGCGATGAAGTAGTCGCCCTCGGCATGTTCGAAGAAGGCGTTTTTGCGCTTGTCGAAAAACTCCAGACGCTCGTAATAGAGCCAGGGAACCCAGTTCGGGTCGTTGGCGTAGACCTTCCAGGGCACGCGGATGAATTCCTTCAGTTCCTTGTCGTTGCCGACTCGCTGAATTGTAACTGCCATGACGAACTCTCTGATAGCTTGGATAGACCTCACCTGCCAGACACGCTCCCCATAACGCGACTGATCTGACCACCCCGGATTTTATCACCAGCGACGGGCCGGGCAAAGTAGCCGAGGGGCGCAGGCAGGATAACCGCCTCTGGCTTCGTAGGTCGGGTTGCGGGCAGGCGCGCTCCGCCATGCTGACGCTTTCAAGCATCTGTGATAGACTACACCTTCAGTAAGGAGACCGAAATTTATGATCGATGTTAACCAGCTACGCCGTGGCGTGACTTTTGAACGCGACGGCAGCCTCTACAAAGTGACCGAGTATTCGCACAATAAGCCGGGCCGGGGTAAGGCGACGATCCGCGTCGGCGTGCGCAACCTGCGCACAGGCGCCAACCTGCAGCTCACCTTCACCTCGGGCGACCGGGTGGAAGACGTGCGGCTCGAAAAGCGCCCGATGCAGTATCTTTATGACGACGGCGCCTTTTACGTCTTCATGGATCAGGAGACGTATGAGCAGAAAAGCGTTGCCCACGACGTCATCGGCGACGACGCCCAGTTCCTCAAAGATAATATGGAAGTCGAGCTGCTCAGCTATGAAGGCGAGATTATCGACTACGACTTCCCGCCCAACGTGGACATGAAGGTCGTCGATGCCGAGATGGCTGTGGCGGGCGACACGGCGACCGGCGCCACCAAAGAAGTGGTCACCGAGACCGGCCTGCGCGTGCGCACGCCGCTCTTCGTCAACGTCGGCGACACGATTCGCGTGGATACGCGCACGGGCGCCTACGTCACCCGCGTCTGAGCCGGGCAACTGCCCGCCTGGAAAGGCAAAAAGCCGCCCGTGAAGGCGGCTTTTCTTTTCTCTCGCTACGTGCGCTGGCTTACTGGTTGCTGATCTTCGCCCAGGTATCCCGCAGGGAGACGATGCGGTTGAAGACCAGATGATCTGGCGTGGAGAGCACCGGATCGACGTTGAAGTAGCCCTGGCGCATGAACTGGAAGCGCTCGCCCGGCGCGGCTTCTGCCAGTCCCGGCTCGACCTTGGCGCCGTGGATGATGGTCAGCGAGTCGGCGTTGACATTGTCGGTGAAATCGCCGCCCTCGGGGAACTCATAGGGATTTTCGACCTTAAACAGCCGGTCGTAGAGGCGCACTTCCGCCTCGTGGGCGTGGCGCGCCGAAACCCAGTGCAGGGTGCCCTTGACCTTACGTCCATCGGGCGTGGCGCCGCCCTGGGAGGCCGGATCGTAGGTGCAGCGCAGCTCGCGGATCTCGCCCGTGTCCTCATCCTTGATCACGCCCGTACAGGTGACGTAATAGGCGCCGAGCAGGCGCACTTCCCGGCCGGGGGCCAGGCGGAAGAACTTGCGCGGCGGATCTTCCATGAAGTCGTCGCGCTCGATGTAGATCTCCCGCGAGAAGGGCAGCGCGCGCGTCTCGGTGCGCGCCTCGTCCTGAGGATAGACCGGCACGTCAAAATACTCCACCTGATCCTCAGGATAATTCTCGATGACGATCTTCAGTGGGTCGAGGACAGCCATCACGCGGGGCGCATGCTCGTTCAGGTAGTCGCGGATGGCGTGCTCCAGCATCTCAAATTCGACCCGGCCCTGGCTGCGGGAGACGCCGCTCAGGAGCACGAAGTTGCGGATCGCTTCGGGTGGGTAGCCACGACGGCGCATCCCGGAGATCGTCGGCATGCGCGGGTCGTCCCAGCCGTCCACATAACCCTCCCGGACCAGGCGGATCAGGCGGCGCTTGCTGACGATGGTGTAGGTGGGGATGAGCGGGGCAAACTCGACCTGGCGGGGATGGTAGATGCCGAGCTTCTCGATAAACCAGTTGTAGAGCGGGCGATGATCCTCAAACTCCAGGGTACAGAGGGAGTGGGTGATGCCCTCGATGCTGTCGCTCTGCCCGTGGGCCCAGTCATACATGGGGTAGATACACCAGGCATCGCCCGTGCGCGGGTGCTCCTCATGGAGGATGCGGTAGAGAATCGGGTCGCGCAGGTTCATATTGGGCGAGCTCATGTCGATCTTGGCCCGCAGTACGCGCGAGCCGTCGGGATACTCTCCGGCGCGCATCCGGGCGAAGAGGTCCAGGTTTTCTTCCACCGAGCGGTCGCGGTACGGGCTGTTGCGCCCCGGCTCGGTGAACGAGCCGCGATATTCGCGGATCTCGTCCGGGCTGAGGTCGTCCACGTAGGCGTCGCCCTGTCTAATGAGCTGCACGGCCCACTCGTAGAGCTGCTCGAAATAATCGGAAGCGTAGCAGAGGCGGTCTTCCCAATCGGCGCCCAACCAGCGCACATCGCGGATAATCGCGTCGATATACTCCTGCTCTTCCTTGACCGGATTGGTATCGTCAAAGCGCAGGTTGAACTTGCCGCCATACTGCTGGGCAATGCCGTAATTCAGGTTGACCGACATAGCGTGGCCGATATGCAGATAGCCGTTCGGCTCAGGCGGGAAGCGCGTATGGACGCGGTCATAGCGGCCCGCCGCCAGATCGGCGTCGATGATCTCGGTGATGAAGTTGTTGAAGGGCCGGTTACTTTCTTCGGTCATCATGTACTCCAGTGTACTCCAGAGTGATCGCTCAGACGTTATGGGCTGGAAAGAAAAGAAAAGAGGTGGAACAGCGGTTCCACCTCTAGCTGTGGGCGTAGGGCTCGAACCTACAACCTCCTGATTCAGAGTCAGGCGCTCTGCCAGTTGAGCTAGCCCACACTGCAAAAAAACCGTGGCGCCTGCGGAGCGCGCCTCCGCACCGCCACGCCAGAACCGGTTACGATTCCAATCCAATATTATAGCACATGTCACGGGGCGGGCAACCTGAAGTTACGGCTATATGCGGGACGGGCGTGATCCTCACCTTCTATTCAGCCAGCTTCGTCCGGCACGCGGCAGGCGCGCTCCGATACAGGACTTAAGTAGGTTTGACAGTGCTGCAGCAGGGGATATATGATGGCAGTAATTCCTCTGAAAGTTTCACCCCAACTATCCAGGAAGGAGGTGGCTTACCGAGAGAATTTACCAGCGACGGCGTATTCCTTCTCATTTGTTGGAAGTTGTGCAGCCTCTCAGCAAGGCCTAGATTGGGCGCCCACCCGGGCGCCCTCTTCTTTTCAGGCAGAACGGGTGGGATCAGCTTTGCAGCAGGGCCACGGCGTCGTTCAGGCGGGCCAGACTGCGCTCGCGGCCGAGGGCGACCATCGACTCAAACAGCGGCGGCGAGACTTCCTGGCGGGTGATCGCCAGACGCGCTTTGCCCAGGAAGGGGCCGGCTTTGCCGTTCTCGGCGTGCCGCTCGCCGATGGCGTAAAAGGCTTCCTGGATAGTGGGGAGGTCGAAGCGCTCTGTCTCGCGGACGAAGTCGCGCGCTTCGCGGAAGGCAGCCAGCGCGCGCTCGTGGGGCAGCTTCTTGTGGACGAGATCGCCGGCGGCCAGCGGCGCCTGTTTCTCGTCGGCGCCGAGGAAGCCAAGGAACTCTACGGCGTCGCTCAGCCGCTTCAGGCGCACGCTCATGGCCGGCATGATCGCCAGCAGCGCCTCGTCGCTCACCGTGTAGCCGGCGCGCTCCAGGAAGGGGCGCACGGCCTGCGCCAGCTCTTCGGGCGGCATCTCCTGGATGTACTGGCCGTTCAGCCATTCCAGCTTGCTGTAGGGCAGGCGGGAAGGGGCGGGGTTGATGTCCTGCAGCTCGAAGCGGGGCAGCGCCTCTTCGATGGTGAACTTCTCGCGGTCGTCGCCGAAGGACCAGCCGACGTTGGCCAGGAAGTTGCGCAGGGCGACGGGCAGGAAGCCCGCGTCGCGGAACTCCTCGACCTTGACCAGTACCTCGTGCCCGGCGTCGTCGAAAGCCTGCGTGCGCTTGCTCAGCTTGCCCGTGCCGCTGGGGTTGAGGACAAGGGGGAGGTGGGCGTAGACCGGCGGCTCCCAGCCGAAGGCGGCGTAGAGGTTCATATGCAGCGGCGCCGTACTGATCCACTCGTCGGCGCGCAGGATGTGGGTGATGCCCATGAAATGGTCGTCTACGACGTTAGCCAGATGGTAGGTGGGCAGTCCGTCTGACTTGAGCATAACCATGTCGCCGATCTGTTCGTTCTTGAAGGTGATCGAGCCTCGGATGGCATCTTCGACGACCGTCTCCCCCTCGAGTGGGGCCTTGAAGCGGATGACGTACTCCCGGCCTTCGGCCTCGAACGCGGCGATCTGCTCGGCGGTCAGCAGCCGGCAGCGGCGATCATAGCCGACGAACGGCTCCTTGGCGGCAACCGCCGCCCGGCGCCGCTCTTCCAGCTCGGCCGGGGTGCAGAAGCATTTGTAGGCGTGACCGTGCTCGACCAGCCAGCCGGCCCACTCCCGGTATAGCTCCGCCCGCTGGGACTGCACGTAGGGGCCTACCGGCCCGCCGATGTCGGGGCCCTCGTCCCAGTCGAGGCCCAGCCAGCGCAGGTCGCGCATGACGGCTTCGTGCGCGCCGGCGACCTCCCGCTTCTGGTCTGTGTCTTCCAGGCGCAGGATGAATTGCCCGCCGTGTTTGCGGGCGAACATCCAGTTAAAGAGGGCGCTGCGGGCACTGCCGATGTGCAGATATCCGGTGGGCGAAGGAGCAAAACGGACGCGGACGGTCATGGAAGATCCAGGGTGCAGTGAGTGGTAGTCAGTAGTCGGTTGTCAGTGGTCAGTTGCCGGCGCTTAGCCAAACTCCTGCTTGCGGTGGCGCATACGTACGGATTCGACGACGCCGATAGCCATGAAGAGGGTCAGCAGGGAGCTGCCGCCGTAGCTCACAAAGGGAAAGGTCAGGCCGGTAACGGGCAGAATGCGGACGTTCATGCCGACGCTGACAAAGGTCTGGAAAAAGAAGACGCCGGCGATGCCCACACAGAGGAAGCGACCGGCCGGATCAGGGGTGATCTCCGCTACCTTGAGGATGCGCAACAGGATGAAGGCCATCAGCCCGATGACGACCAGCGAGCCGAAGATCAGGCCCATCTCCTCGGTGATCACGGCGAAGATGAAGTCGGTGTGCTGGACGCGCAGGAAGCCTAGCTGGCTCTGCGTGCCCTGGAGATAACCTTTGCCGAAAAGGCCGCCGGAGGCGATGGCGATCATCGCCTGTTCGATGTTAAAAGCCTGCTCCGGGTTGGCATTGGGATCGAGGAAGACGGTGAGCCGCTCCCGCTGGTACTCGGCCAGCTGCGGATAAAGCAAGGCGCTGCCGGCGACGGCAACCACTGCCAGGATCAGGAAGTGGGAGATTGGCAGGCCGGCCATAAACATCATTACAAACCAGATGACGAAGAAGGCGATGGACATGCCGAGGTCCGGCTGGACGAAGATGAAGGCGACCGGCAGGCCGACGTAGAACAGGGCGAGCAGGGTGTTGGAGAAGCGGTGCATTGTGTGCTGCCGCTTGGCCAGGAACGCGCCGAAGGTTACGGCAAAAAAGACGCGCCCGAACTCGGTGGGCTGAATGCGGATGAAGCCGAGATCGAACCACCGCCGCGAGGCGTTGCCCAGGCTGCCGACAATCAGGACCAGAATGACCGAGACGATGAAGATGGCATAGATGTACCAGTGGCCGGAGGTGAAGATGCGGTAGTCGATGGCGGCAAAGAGGAACATCAGGGCCACGCCGGCAACGGCGTAGGCGAGCTGGCGCTGGGGGTAGGTCTCAAAGGCGGGGGCGCCGGTGACGGCGCTCTGGATCATCAGGATGCCGTACGCGGTGAGCAGCACGACGGCAGCCGCCAGAGGCACGTCGAAATAACGCCAGACAGAGGTCTTTTCCTGAATCACGGGCTAGCTGGTTCTCAGCGCTTGAATCACCACAGATTCGCCCGCACCTGCAGCCTTCGCGCGTGCCGGTTAGGGCGCCTGCCGCCGCCTGTTGTGCAGCGGAATCTCGGCGACGAGGCGGCTCTCGCGGGCCGTCGTCGTCAGGGTTACGACCACCGAATCGGGGTCAACAGCCAGACGCCTGGCTATCACCGCGATAATATCATCCTTGATCTCGGCAATCAAACCAGGCGAAATGTCGGCGCGGTCGTGAGTCAGGACCATTTGCAGGCGGTCTTTGGCTACCGTGCTGCTCTTTTGCCGGCGTCCTAATAGACGATCTAACCATCCCATGGGCCTGCTCCTTATTATCGAGGCTTCAGGCGCTGCTTATCGGCCACTCATCCAGGCCCGCAGGCGGCCAAATAAACCACCCTGATGGCTCAGCTCCATGATGGGCACGTCCTCTCCCTCCAGCCGGCGGGCAATGTTGCGGAAAGCCTGCCCGGCGCTGGCGCTGTGGCTGCCGTTCATGGCAACCGGCGCGCCGCGGTTGGAGCCGACGAGGATATCCTCGTCTTCGGGGATAACGCCGAGCAGGTCGATGGCCAGAATGTCCAGAACGTCGGCGATGCTGAGCATGTCGCCCCTGGCTACCATCTGGGGCTTGAGCCGGTTGATGATGAGCTGGCCCGGACCGTGTTCTTCCGCTTCGAGGAGGCCGACGATGCGGTCGGCGTCGCGCACGGCCGAGACCTCGGGGTTGGTGACGACGATGACCTGATCGGCCGGCGCCACGGCATTGCGGAAGCCGCGCTCGATGCCGGCCGGCGAATCGATGAGCACGTAATCCATATCCTGCCGGAGCTGGTCGCAGACGAGAACCATGTCAGATGGGCTGACGGCCATCTTGTCGCGGGTCTGGGCTGCCGGGATGAGGTATAGCTCCGGGAAGCGCTTGTCGCGGATCATCGCTTGCGGCAGGCGGCAGCGTCCTTCGACGACGTCAACCAGGTCGTAGACGATACGATTTTCCAGCCCCATGACGACGTCGAGGTTGCGCAGGCCGATATCGGCGTCGAGCGCGACGACACGCCGGCCAAGCATAGCCAGCGCAGCCGCCAGGTTAGCCGTCACCGTCGTCTTGCCCACACCTCCCTTGCCGGAGGTCACGGTTATCACTTTCGCATGCATAGCTGGACTCCTTTGGCGGCGTCCGGGCCGGCCGGCAGCCGGCGGCGCCGTATGCGTTCACGCTCAGTCACGGCCATGATCCCGCGCGCGCCAGGGCTCGGCGACAATCTGGTGGTCGCGAATCAGGGCGGTCTCCGGCTGCAGGCGCTCCGGCCGGCCGGCGGGCGGGATGGCAATCTCGTCGGCGATGCGGAGCTGCGTCGGCGATAGCTCCAGGGCGCAGATCAGCGCCTCGCGGTTGCCATGCGCGCCGGCGTGGACAAAGCCGCGCAGCCGTCCCCAAACGACGACGTTGCCGCCGGCGATTATCTGGGCGCCGGGATTGACATCGCCGAGCACGACGACGTGCCCTTCGTGGTAGATTGACCGGCCGGACCGCACCGTCTCCTGGCAGAAGAGGGCGTTGGCGGCGAGCAGCTCCTGCGCGTCGCCGCTCTCGCCGGCTGCATGGCTCAGCTCGTTGCCGTCCAGGTCGGTGTCGCTACCGGCAAGGCGGGTTGCCAAACCCAGAGCGCGGGCGGCTTCGCGGGTCGCCTCGTGCTGTGAGAGTACGGCCCACAGCTCCAGATCATATTCGGCGAGCATCGTCTGCAGCGCGGCAAGCTGGTGCTGGTGGACGCGCCGGTCGCCAACCTGAAAGACGACGCGGCTGCCCTGCAAAAAAGATTGCTTGGCTGCCAGCTCCGCCAGCAGGGCAGGCTGGGCTGCCTCGAGGTCGTCGCCGGCGACGGTTAGCAACAGCCCTTCGCGGATCCCTTTGAATCTGACTTCGGGGGACGCGGTTCCCTCCATAGACGCCCTTTTTGTGCGGGATAATACAACAATACTCTCGACGATGATAAAGCATGTGAGGAGGAATTGCAAGGGTGGTGTTGGCAAGAAGCAGGAAGCTATCGGGAGCGATCTGGAAAAAACGCTCTACGGGCGGGAAGGGAAGTGCCGCCTGGCGGTACTAGGCGACGGTGTTTTGGGGGCCGGGAAGCGCAGATGGAATCCGCGGCTACGGCGTATGGCGCGAGAAGTTGAACTGCGCCTCTAGACGTGGAAGTTAGCCAGGCGCACCGGCTGGCGACGCTGCCCCCAGTGGCCCGGCCGGTCCTCGAAGTGGCCGGCGCACGGCGTTCCACACTGGTTGCAGGCGCCTTCGGGGGTCAGGTTCCAGGCCGTGAGGCGGTACCAGTCGCGGCCGATGAGCCGGTTGCCGCAGGCGTGGCAGTAGGTACTGCCCCCGCGCTCGTCGTAGACGTTGCCTGTGTAGGCATAGCGCACGCCGTTCTTAAGGGCGATCTGCCGGGCGCGGCTCAGGGTCTGCGGGGGTGTAGGCGGCACGTCGAGCATGCGATAGTCAGGGTGGAAGGCGGTGAAGTGCATGGGCACGTCCGGCCCCAGTTCCTCGACCACCCACCGGGTCATCTCCTCCAGCTCGGCATCGGAGTCGTTGTGACCAGGAATGAGCAGGTTGGTCAGCTCGAACCAGACGTCGGTCTCATGCTTGAGGTATTTGAGCGTGTCGAGCACGGGCGCCAGCTCGCCGCCGGTGATCTTTTTGTAGAACGATTCGCTGAACGCTTTCAGATCGACGTTGGCGGCGTCCATGTGGGCGTAAAAGGCCTCACGCGGCTCCGGGCAGATGTAGCCGGCGGTCACCGCCACGGCCTTCACGCCAACCTCGTGGCAGGCCTGGGCAATGTCAATGGCATATTCCATAAAGATGACGGGATCGTTGTAGGTGAAGGCGACGCTGCGACAGCCGAGCTGTTGCGCGGCGCGCGCAATCGTCTCCGGCGCGGCCTGGTCGGCCAGGGTATCGATCTCGCGTGACTTGCTGATGTCCCAGTTCTGGCAGAATTTGCAGGCGAGGTTACAGCCGGCCGTGCCAAAGCTGAGGACCGGCGTGCCGGGCAAGAAGTGGTTCAGCGGCTTCTTTTCAATCGGGTCGATGCAGTAGCCGCTGGAGCGCCCGTAGGTGGTAAGCACAATCTGGTTGCCCTCTCGCATGCGCACGAAACACATGCCGCGCTGGCCTTCGTGCAGCTTGCAGGCGCGGGGGCAGACGTCGCACTGGATGCGCCCATCGGCAAGCTCGTGCCAGAAATTGGTTGGTACAACTGTTTCCATTCTTTTGACTCCCTTCGGCAGCGGACACCCGTTAGCGGACGCCGCCGCGAGCCGTTTCCCATTATAACGCATAAAAATGAGAATTAGCTTGGGGACCAATGGCCCATAGAAGTGGGCCTGCGCCTGCTACATAATAAGAGCAGTTGATCACATTTGGGAGAAGATATGGTCGAGTTTGTCCTCTTGTTCCTCGTGGTTTATCTGGCGCTAGGCATGATGCTGGCGGTGTGCTACCAGTGGTTTGTCCGCCGCAACGTCATGCAGCGCGTACGTGAAGCAGGAGGGGAGCTGTTACAGATGCAGCGGTGGGACGGGCAGCCGCTGCGCAGCGGGTCCGCCAGACGGGGACAAACACGGTTAGGCGGGTCGTATTACCTGGTGAAATACCGCACGGAGGTCGGACACGAGCTGACACGCATGTGCAAGATGTCCCCTTTCGGCGGCGTTTTCTGGTACGACGAGGAGTAATACCCGGCGCATGGCCGGGGGGCGACGCCTCGTCCAATCTCTAACGAGTGAAAGACAGCCTGTAGGATGCCTCCTGCAGCGTCTGCGGCGCGCTGGCGGCGACGACGAGGATCGCCCGCCCGCCGCCGGCGCCCAGATCCAGCGTCACACCGCCGCTGCCTGCGGTTGAGGGGGGGAGCTTCTCGACCTGCGGCGCGCCATCCGGGAAGGTGATCAGCTGGAGGTGCCACTGCTGTGGGAGCGTTGCCGTGACGCGGCTGAAGCCCTCCGCCTGCCAGCCATCTGCCCCTTCCTCCACATCATCGTAAAAACCCAGCTCCGGTATGCTCACGTTGTCCACTGCCAGCCCGCCGTAGGTGAGGATGGGGTCGGTGATATAGCTGAACCGCAGGATGATCTGGCGGCCGGCATAGGGCGTGAGGTCGATGCGCTCCTGAACCCAGCCGTCGCTCTCTCCGGTGTAGAAGCGCGACGTCAGCGCCTTGCCTGAGGGGTTGTCCTCCTCCGCCAGCCCCTGCATCTGCTGCCCCACCAGCCCTTCCCACGTCTCGCCGCCGTCACTGGAGACTGCTACGTAGGCAAAGTCGTAGCCGGTCTCGATGTCGTGGTAGACTTCATAGGTCAGGGCGGCGCTATCCAGCGCGCGCAGGTCGAAGGCGCGGCTCAGGCTCGGCTGGCTGTAGTTGGCGCGGGCGGCGATCCAGAAGTGGCTGCCGGAGGCGGCAGGAACGCCGAGCAAGGGTACGTGTTGCGCGCCCTCAAAGGAGATGGTTACGTCGCCTTCCCCCTCCAGCCGGTAATAGTCGGCCGCGTACTGCCTCACCGTCGTGGCGTACTCGACCGGAAAAGCGCTGACGACCGCCGCCAGCGCCGTGTCCAGAGTGCCGTCCCCGATGCGGTAGATCTCCGGCGCGCCCGGCAGGTTGTGAATTGCCAGAGCGACGAGCCAATCTTCCCACAGGGTGTGGCCCGTCAGCGGCAGCCCTGCTTCCTCGGCCACGGCGGTGATCGCGTCGAGGCCGTCGGCGGGATGCGCGGCAAAGGCGCGGTACAGATCCGGTCCCAGCCGGTCGTAAAGATAGCGGTTGAGCAGGTAGCCCATGCCGTAGTAAGGCGTCGAGCCACTGTCTACCCAACTGCTGAGCTGTTGATCGGGCTGGGCCAGAAAGAGGTTGGCCCGCGAGCGCGGGTTCCCGGGGAAGCCCGTAAGCTCCTCGGCCAGAGAGGCGGAGCCCTCTACCTCCCAGTCGGCGTCGGAGCGGTCATAGTTGTCCTCGATCATGTGCCGGAACTCGTGGGCCAGCACGCCGAGGTAGTTTGCCTGCCCAAAGATGGAGGCGTTCATGAGGAACATATCGCGCTCGTTGGAACGGCTGGCTACGGCGCGCGGCAGGCTGTCGTGGCTGCTGAAGTAGCCGAGCAGCCCGCAGGCGCCGGCGCTGGTGCAAAGCGCGGCGGGTGAAGCGTGCAGAATGTGCACGCGGGGATCGCCGTCGATGCCCGGATTGCTCTCCGGGCCGAAGATGGCGACGCTCTGCGCGTAGATCTCGTCAAAGGCGGCGGCGATGGGGGCCAGCTCGGCGGCGGTGGGCTGGGGCAAAGAGGTATCGAACCAGAAGTGGGCGTGCTCTCCGCTGCCCACCAAGACGGCCTCGACGGTGGAGTAAGTGTTGTTACCGGTATTGAGCACGTCAAACGTCGCCGTGGTTCCGGGGGCCGGGGGCTCGGCCGGGGCCGGCGTGGCCGGTAGCTCGCCCACGCCCAGGAACTCCTGGGACAGACGCACGTCGTCGCGCTCGGGTGGTCTCACGGCGGCGAGGGCGCGGGCGGCTTCCTCTTCTGCCGGGCCGGGGGGCGGGTCGTCGAACGGGCCGGGCAGGGGCGCAGGGGCGGGCCAATCCGGCGGCGGGGTCGGCTCCGTTGGGCCGGTCCCGGGCCCGGTCGTCGCCGGTACGAGGATGACCGGCGTGGGTGAGGGACCGGGGGTTATTTCGGCGTCGGGGGCCGGCGTGGCGGTCGGCATGGCAGCGGGCACCGGCGTGCCACGGCGGCAGCCGGCGAACGCTGCCAGCGCGAGGCAGAAAAGCAGAATCAGGCCAGGACGAAGGCGCGTGGAGGGCATCGCTCAGACTCCAGAAAATGATAGATCGGGGCACTGCCGGCCCCTGACGATGAGATTAGCGTACTGTAACAGATTCCTCACGCAAGGTTAACTCCGTTATAATCTGACCCTGCCACCAGCGACAGGAGGGACGGCAGAGCGAGAGAATGACGACCGCAGAGAGCAGCCCGGCGACTATCAGCGAACGCGTAGACGTGTATGATGCGCGTGTCGGCTGGCGCAACCTGCTGCCCGACTGGAGAGCCCTGTACGGCTTTCGCCACCTGCTGCGCAACCTCGTCATTCGCGATCTCAAGGTCCGCTACAAAAGCTCGCTGCTCGGCGTCGTCTGGAGCCTGCTCAACCCGCTGTTGATGATGGTCGTCTTCACGCTTGTGTTCGGCGTGCTGGCGGGCAACGATATCCGCGACTACTCTGTCTTTTTCCTCGTCGGCCTGCTGCCCTGGAACTTCTTCAACGGCGCCCTGCTGGGCTCGACCCTCTCGATCACGGCCAACGCAGCACTGGTTAAGAAGGTCTATTTCCCGCGCGAGCTGCTGCCGCTGGCGTCAATCTTCTCCAACCTGGTCAACTTCGGCATCGCGCTGATCGTGCTCGTCGTCTTTCTGTACGCAACCGGCCTGGGGCTGACGGTCCATGCGCTGTGGGTCATTCCCCTGTTGATCACGCAGATTATCTTCACGCTTGGGCTGGGGCTGTTGCTCGGCAGCCTGCAGGTCTTTTACCGCGACGTGATGATGATTCTCGACGTGGTGATGCTGGCCTGGTTCTTCCTGACGCCGGTAATGTACTCGCTGTCGCGCTTTGGCACACAGGCGGTGATCCTCGGGATGGAGCTGGTGCCGGAGCAGGTCATTCGCTGGCTCAATCCGATGGCCTCGATTATCGACGGCTACCGCACGGTGCTGTGGGGCGTTATGACGCCCGGCGGCGTCACCTCGCCCGGCCCGGTGGCGATGGACCCGCTCTACCTGCTGCGCACCTTTATCACGGCGGTCATCGTCCTGCTGATTGGCTATTTTGTCTTTGCCCGCACCGAGCACCTTTTCGGGGAGGCGCTGTAGGATGATGGTCAGGACGGCGTTTTTCCGGCGAACGGGGGCCGTGATGGCCTTTGCCCTGCTGCTGTTCCTGCTGGCGAGCTGCCGCAGCGGCGACTCGCCGAGCCAGCTCGGCTCGGCAAACAGCACACCCACCCCGGCCTCCTCGCCGACGAGCACCGTCACGGGCACGTCAGCCCCGGCGACGTTCACGCCGGTGCCGACGATCACCCTGACGCCGACGCCCGGCCCCAGCCTGACTCCGTCGCGCACGCCCACGCCTTCGCGCACGCCGACGCGGACGCCGAGGCCCACCGCCACGCCGACGAGCGCGCCCCAGCACGCCAGCTCGGTGGTCGTCGTCGGCACGCCCTCGCAGTTCCTGACGGCGACACCGCCGACGCCGATTCCCACCCAGGTGCAGCCGTTTGCCGTGCCTGATGGTGTGACCAACATCCTGCTGCTAGGGGCGGACAACCCGCTGGGGAGCGCCAGCAACCGCACGGACACGATTATCATCGTCTCGGTGAATCGCGAGGCAAAAACCGCGTCGATGATCAATCTGCCGCGCGACCTGTACGTCTTCATCCCTAGCCGGGGGATGGGCAGCATCAACACGGCGATGGCCGGCGGCGTGCAACAGCTCAAAGATACGATCGTCTATAACTTTGGCGTGCCCATCCACTATTACGCCCGTGTGGATTTCGAGGGCTTCGAGACGGTTGTGGACGCTATCGGCGGCGTGGACGTGCCCATTAGCTGCTCCTTCGAAGATCACCGCCTCATCTCCGAAGACCTCGACCCGCAGGACGAGGATAGCTGGGAGCTATTCCGCGTGGACCCGGGCATCGTGCACATGGACGGCTCGATGGCCCTCTGGTACGTGCGCTCGCGGGAGAGCATCGAGGCCGACTGGGGGCGCACGAAGCGGCAGCAGCAGATGCTCAGGGCGATCTTCGACCAGGGGATCGAGCTGGGGCTGATTGCTCAGGTCCCCACGCTTTACGAGACCTACCGCGACACGGTGGAGACCGACCTGGACATCGGGCGCATCCTGCAGCTCGCTTCGGTGGCGCCGGCCAT
This sequence comes from Chloroflexota bacterium, assembly GCA_012515125.1. Lineage (GTDB taxonomy): Bacteria > Chloroflexota > Anaerolineae > Promineifilales > Promineifilaceae > JAAYYY01. Next base: position 12,637 of record JAAYYY010000413.1, on the reverse strand, counting down.
CCGCGAGAACGGCATCCAGCACCTCTACCTGACGCCCTACGACATGGAGTACTGGACGCTGCCCGGCACCGAGCGTAAGGTGATGCTGCCCAACTGGCAGCGCATGCAGCCGATCTTTTACAGTCTGATGACGCCGTCGGAGCTGAACAGCGGCACGCGGGCGCCGATCCGCGTGGAAATCGTCAACGGGACGGGCAACCCTGACATGGCGCTGCTTGCGGCGGACAATCTGGCCTGGTATGGCTTCTGGCCTGACATCGTCGAGGCAGACGGCGAGGAGCAGGAACGGACGACAATTACCTACTTCGGCTCCGAGCTGAAGGGTATGTTCGCCTATCTGCTGAGCTTTGTCTTCGACCAGCGCGAGGGCGACATCGAGCTGGCGCCCGACGTGGAAAGCGAGGCCAGCTACCGCGTCGTGCTCGGCGCCGACTACGACCCCTGCGTCAACCGGCTGCTGGCCCCGCGGGGTGGTTAGCTCCTTCTGCGCCGCGCTCACGCGGCCATCAACAGCGAGAGATCAACCTCCGTCGGGCCTGCATCCGTGTAGGTGCGGATAACGGGCGGGACACGCCAGCGCTCGTCGGTCTCGTAGAGGGTGCGCACGCGCTCGAACTCCGGCACGTCGCCGCCGGTCAGCGCCGCCATTTCATCCAGCGCCGCGAAGTCGGCGGCAGTCAGGTCGTTATCGGAGCTGTCCGCGATTCCCCAGCCATCCCAGGGCAGCAGCTCTATCTTGTTCAGCGCGGCGACGTCGCGGCCCAGGTTGCCGCGCACGAACCACAGGCCCTGCATGTCGAAGATGCCGAACGTTGCCGGGTCGGCCTGCCCGCTGCGGCAGCGCGTCCACCCACCGCCGCCGGTGATGAATTGGTCACGGGGCACGTCCAGCGTGTCGAAGTCGATACCCAGCTTCTTCTGCTGCAGGGCGTCGAGCTGGGCGTCCACGAGCACCCAGCGCTGTTCCGCCTCGTTCCAGTACTCCGCGACCCAGTGATCTTCGTAATGGTCAGGGATGAAGTAGCGACCAAAGCCGCAGCGCGCGCGGGCGGGCACCCCCTGGTGGCGCAGGAAGGTGACGAGCAGGACGGAGAAGTCGCGGCAGTTGCCGACGAGGCGGCGCTCCGGCTGGCGAGCCTCGGTCAGGGGGCGCGGGTCGAGCTGCAGAATGCGGGCGAACATGCTGGCTGCGTCACGTAGCTGCACTTCCTCGCGCCGCGTCGCGTCGAGCTGCACGCCGTACTGGTCGGCCCAGAAGACGTGGATCAGCAAGCCCTGGACAACGCGGACCAGGGAGGCGACGCCGGCAGGCAGGTCGTGCAACAGGTCGGCATATTGGCCCGCTGCAGTCAGTGGGCCGGGGGTGGCGAAGAAGCGAAGGGTGTTGTTCATTGGGTCTCCCATATCATTGACCATGGTGGGCGATAGGCGCCTGGTTAGCTGGCGCGCGACCGCCCCAGGCTCCACGATATCCAAATTGTAGTCCCGGGACCACTGAATCACAATGGTCCCGGGACGAAAGCGACACCGCTCGATTCTCAGAAGCCGCCTTATTTTTCGTCTGAGTTTAGGCTGAACCCGTCTACGTCACCGTCTCGCCGTTGGCAGATAGTTGCGATAGGTGACTCCGCTGATTGCGCCGCTCTCCGGATTCCAGAAGCCGCCGTAGAGCGAATACGCGCCGCCGGCCATCAGACCGGCGTCGGCCTGGCCGGCCGTGCCGCTGAGCGCGAACTGCCCTCCTTTGCTGGTACTGCCGCCGCCATCTACCGTCCACCAGGGAACGGAGAGCGCAGCCGGCGCGGCGACGAGGGCCGAAGCGATCGTGGCGCAGAGCAGTAGAAGGACCAGAAGAACAAGTACCTTCCTGTGCATGGTCGCCTCCTAGCGCAGGGTCACGAAGACGGCAATCGTCTCGCGACCGGCGGTTGGCGCTTCCAGGGCGACGCCGATGACCTGCGCGCCTTCGCTGACCACCATACCCTCAACGGTCCGGGTTTCCAGGGCGCGGACACGACCGCTATCCCCGGCCAGCGTCAGGCGCTCGCCGGCGGCTATCGCGGCTCCGCTCTCGACGCGGACCTCGGCGACGCCGGAGACGACCAGAGAGACATAATCGCCGGGCTGCGCCGGTCCGTCTGCTCTCTGCAGGCTCATCGCGCCCTGGCCTTCTTTGCCGGGCGCTTCAGCCCAGATCATGCGGCTCTGCACGACGCCGATCACGCCGCTGAACTGCACGGCGTCGGCCACGCGTACCAGCGGCAGCCGGGATTGCGCGCCGGGAAGGGGGTCAGTTACGCCGGCTGCGGCGACGACGTCTCCGGGGCGCAGCGCCTCAGAACCCGTTACCTGGGCGACGTGTTGAAGGGCGTTGACGCTCACAATGCCTGCATTAATGTTATCAACGGTGAAAAGGGCATAGTCGCCGGCCGCATCGGCCGTGTTGGGCCACAGGCCGTAAGCGGCGACGCCGGGGCTGGGAATGTACACGCCGTAATTGGGATAATCCGGGTCCGAGCCAACCTGAATACCGTCGTCTCCGGTGTCATAAATTCGGACGCCGTCGGAGCCTGTCGTGTTGGAAATCACCAGGCTGTAGTCGGCGCTTGGGCCAATGCGCAGACCGCCTTCATTGGGCACGTGAAGCCGGATGCCGGCGTTGTAGAGGAACCAGTCGCTGGTCGAGCCGTTGTAGTAGGTCCAGGCCCGGAACGAACCGTTCGTGGCGTAGCCATAGAAGGGCCAGCCGTTGGCATTGGAGGTCTCGACGTACATGCCGCCATAATCGTTGGCAGCGCCGTTGTAGCGCACGCCAAAGACCTCGTTGCTCGAGATTCTGAAATTGCGGCCGACGCCCACGAAGTTCAGCGTCTGGTTCGTGTAAACGTTAGGCAGAGAAAGGGCCGACGGAGCGGGCGTTAGCTCCTGGCGTGGGGTCAGGGTCGTGTACGCGCCGCCGCCCGCCGGGCGCACGCTGATCTGCAGCCAGCGCGCTCCGCCGCCAAAGGCGTCAGGGCCAAAGTCCAGCTCAACGGTAAACAGCCCATCGGCAACGGTGACGGCGTTCAGCGAGAGCGTGGCGCCAACCTGCGCGCCGGCTGCCGCTGCGTCGTATAGCCTGAACTGATAGTCATAGGAACCATTGGCCGCGCTGCCGCCATCGTCAAGATAGCCCTGATAGCTGAACCCGGTGCCGACGACGGCATCGACCGCATCTGTGGCTGCCGGCGCCATCTCGCCGTCCTGCGCCGTCGTCGCCGGCCGGACGAAAGCCAACGCGGCAATGAGGATACCAGTAGCGATAGCCGCCGATAAGAGAGCATATTTCCTGTTCACTGAAATCTCCTGTTGTATGGTGAATGACAAGAGGCAAGTGAGGAAGCAGCGCAAAGGGAGTGAGGTGAGTGGTGCGCTGAGTAGGGTGGATGTAGCCTGGCAACAGGCATTATACAGCAACCGATGCCCTGCTCCTATCTCTTGGTCTACTGGTCGAGCAGCGCGCAGACAGCCGGTCTGCCAGCCAGATTCGCCGGGCGCGAGGAATCGAGAATCCGCAGATGTCTGAAGCACGGCGCTAAGGGCAGGCCGGCACACCACTATTTGCCGGTGACCTGCCTCCTGCATTATCCTTGTGCCCATCGTGCCCGTTGACCCCCGCAAAGGATGAACGCTATGACCGCCGTGACGACCGATTTTGCGTCGCTGAGTGAGGCCGAATACCGGCGCCGCATCCGCGCCTGGGTGCTCTACGATTGGGCGAACTCCGCCTTTGCCACGACCATTCTCGCCGCCGTGCTGCCGGTCTACTACAGCCAGGTCGCCGGGGCGACGCTGCCCAGCCCGGCCCATGCCACGGCCTACTGGAGCGTGGGCGTCAGCGTGGCACTGCTGCTGACTGCCGTGCTCTCGCCCATTCTGGGCACTATCTCCGACATCAAACGGGGCAAGAAGCCGTTCCTGGCCTTCTTCATCGGCGTCGGCGTCGTCGGCACCGGGCTGCTGGTTTTTGTGAACACGGGCGACTGGCTGCTGGCCTCCGCCGCTTTCATCCTCGCCCGGGTCGGCTTCAGCGCCTCGATTGTCTTTTACGACGCGATGCTGCCGCACGTCGCCCGGCCGGAAGACCAGGATATGGTCTCCTCGCGCGGCTACGCCATCGGCTACCTGGGCGGCGGGCTGCTCCTGGCGATCAACATCGTCATGATCTTCCTGCTGCCCGAAGACAACCTGGGCTCGCGCCTCTCCTTCCTCAGCGTCGCCGTCTGGTGGGCCGTCTTCTCGATTCCCGTGCTGCGTGTCGTGCCGGAGCCGCCTGCCGCGTCGATGCGCCTTGCACCAGGCGAGAGCGTGCTGGGCGCCACCTACAAGCGGCTGCGCACGACCTTCAGCCACCTGCGCCGCTATCGCGAGCTGCTCAAGTTCCTGATCGCCTTCCTCATCTATAACGACGGAATTGGCACGATCATCGGCGTCGCCGCCATCTACGGCGCGGAGCTTGGCTTCGGTACCATCGAGCTGATTTCGGCTATCCTGCTGGTGCAGTTCGTGGGCATTCCCTACAGCCTGATCTTTGGCCGGCTGCCCCGAGCCGGGGATGCGCGCCGGCCGGTCTTCCTCGCCTTCATCCTCTTTAACATCGTCGCCCTGCCGGTTGCAGGCATAATCGGGGCCAGAGTGCTGTCGCCGGAGCAATCCGGCGCGCCACGCGACACGCTGCCGCCCGGACCGGGCCTGGCGGAGGGAGAAGTCGTCTCTCTGGCCGGTGAGACACGCGCCGCTTTTGTGGGCGCGTGGGAGCCGGTCGAGATTTCCGCCGACACGCTCGGCGAGGATGAGCCGGCGACCTATCTTTATGCAGAGGAGCCCGGCGCGCGGCTGGAGATTCCGTTCAGCGGGCAGAAGCTGTCCCTCACGCACAGCACAGGGCCAGACCACGGCATCTGGAATGTAGTCGTCGATGGGGCGCCGCTGCTGGAAGACGGGGAGCCGGTGCAGATCGATGCCTACAGCAGTGTGCCTCGCTACGAAATCGAGCGCCAGTTCACCCTGGAAGAGCGCGGCGAGCACGTCCTCGCTCTGGAGAACACCGGCGAGCGCAACCCGGACAGCGCGGGCAACCGGCTCGGCGTCGCCAGGGTCGAGCTGCTGCCGCCGCCTCGCCCGAGTAGCCTGCCGCTGATTGTCGGTTTGCTGCTGGCCCTGGAAGGGATCGGGTTGCTGCTGTCATTCCTGCTGGGGCCCACGCTCTTCGGCCGGATGGCGGATACCTTGGACACCAAGCGCAGTATCTTTCTGGCCCTCGTCGCCTACGGCGTGATCGCCACCTGGGGCTACTTCCTCAACTCGGTGATCGAGTTCTGGTTCCTGGCCTGGATGGTGGCCGTGGTCCAGGGCGGCAGCCAGGCGCTCAGCCGCAGCCTCTACGCCAGCATGACGCCTGCCGCGCGGAGCGGCGAGTTCTTCGGCTTCTTCAGCGTGATGGAAAAGGCTTCGTCCTTCAGCGGCCCGCTCCTCTTTGCCCTCGCCGTGGCGATATTTGGCAGCAGCCGGCCCGGCGTGCTTAGCGTGATCCTTTTCTTTATCGTCGGCGGCTTCCTGCTCACGCGGGTGGACGTGGAGGAGGGGCGGCGCATGGCCCGCGCCGAGGACGCCGCGATACAGGCCGCCGGTTAGGAGAGATCGCGCCAGCGCTTCTGGCGCTCGGCTTTGCGCTGGCCGCGCCGCCGCTTGGCCTCCAGGCGGCGTTCCTGAGCAGCGCGACTGGGCCGGGTTGGGCGCCGTTTCTTCTGCGGGCGCAGCGCTCTTTCCAGCAGCGCCTGGAAGCGGGCGATGGCTTCCTGCCGGTTCTGGTACTGGCTGCGGGACTCCCCGGCGCTGATCTGCATCGTGCCCTCGTGGCTGATGCGATTGCCGAGGCGGGCGAGGATGCGCGCCCGCTGCCCGTCGCTCAGGCTGGGCGAGCCGTATACGTCGAAGCTGAGAATCGCGCGCGTGGCCGAGCGGTTGGCGTGCTGCCCGCCGGGCCCGCCGCTGGTGCTGAAGCTGAAACTCAGCTCGCTCTCCGGGATAGACAGCTCCTCGTTAATCACTACCTGATCGTCTGCAGCCATAGGCGTTCATTTTACCAGAGCGTCCATCGGCGCTACATTAGCGCATTGCTAACCTGGCCCGGAGAGGCATATTGACTGGAATGATGGAACGACACGAATGGCCCTTTACCGCCCGCGACGGCATCCCGCTCTGGGGGAGCGTCTGGCGCCCGCCGGAGGCGCGCGCTGCCATCAGCCTGGTACACGGCATCGGCGAGCATAGCGGGCGCTACGCGCACGTGGCGGAGGCTCTCAACGAGGCCGGCTACGCCCTGGTTTCGTTCGATCTACGCGGTCACGGCCATTCCGGCGGCCTGCGCGGGCACGCGGCGGAGTACGAGGCGTTCATGGCGGACATCGACCTGCTGCTGCAGGAGACCGGGCGCCGCTTTCCGGGGCTGCCGCGCTTCCTCTACGGGCACAGCATGGGCGGCAACCTGGTGCTCAACTATTGCCTGCGACGCCAGCCGGCGCTGGCGGGCGCCGTTGTGACGAGCCCGTGGCTGGCCCTGCCCATCCGCCCGCCGCGCTGGAAGAGGGCGCTGGCCCGGCTGCTGGACCACGTGCGCCCGGAAGTGACCCTATCCAGGGGCAATGACCCGAGCGCGCTGAGCAGCGATCCGGCCGTTGCCGCCGCTTACCGGCGCGATCCCCTGGTCCACGACCGGATCAGCGTGCGCCTCTACACGCTGATGGACGCAGCGGGCGCGGAGGCGCTGGCCCAGGCGGCCCACTTCCCTCTGCCATTGCTGCTGATGCACGGCGCTTCCGACACAGTGACGTCGCCCTTTGCCAGCCAGGCGTTCTGCAACACGGCGCCCGACTGCAGCTTCCGCCTCTGGCCCCGGCTGCGCCACGAGCTGCACAACGAGCGCGAGAAGGACGAGGTGCTGGCGACGATCATCGCCTGGCTTGACGAACACCATCCGGGGCAGCTATGAGGCGGGATCGCCACGTTCTCCTCTTTTTCATGGACGGCGTCGGCCTGGGCAGCACCGACCCGGAAACGAACCCCTTTGTGACGGCCAGTATGCCGCACCTGACCGCGCTGCTGGGCGAGGGCTGGTACCTGCAGGGGCAGCCGCCCCGCGTTACAGCGCGGGCCAGCCTGGCGCCGACCGATGCGACGCTGGGCGTGCCCGGGCTGCCCCAGAGCGCCACGGGCCAGGCGACGATCCTCACCGGGCGTAACGTGCCCCGGCTGGTCGGCGAGCATTACGGCCCCAAGCCCAATCCATCGGTTGCCTCGGTGCTCGAGGAGGGCACGCTGTTCGCCGAGGTGGTGCAGGCTGGCGGGCGGGCGGCGCTGCTGACGCCATACCCGGAACGCTATTTCGAGGGCGTCGCCAGCGGGCGCCGGCTGCTCTCCGCCGTGCCGCTTGCCGCCCGCAACGCCGGCCTGCCCCTGCACACCGCGGACGACCTGCGCAACGGCGACGCGGTCAGCCCCGATTTCACCAACCAGGGCTGGCGCGAGCATCTCGGCTACGGCGACATGCCGCTGCTCAGCCTGCAGGGGGCCGGCCGGCGCATTGCCGTGCTGACGCGCCGGTACCAGTTCAGCTTCTTCGAGCACTGGCCCAGCGACCGGCACGGACATCGCGGAACGCTGCAGGAGGCGCGCGCTCACCTGGAGCGGATTGACGCCGTCCTGGGCGGCCTCTTCGCCGCCTGGGCAGACCAGAGCGGCTTGCTGATCATCACCAGCGATCATGGTAATATCGAGGCCAAAGACCGGCGCCGGCACACGGCTAACCCGGTGCCCACCATCCTTCTGGGGGCTGCCCATGCCGAGCTGGCGCCGCAGATTACCGACCTAACGGACATTGCGCCGGTTGTGCGCACCTTTCTAGAGCTGTAACACCATGCCTATCAGTTCCGAAGCTTTCCGGATGGCCATGCGCCACTTCGCTTCCGGCGTGACCATCGTGACCCTCCGCGCGGGCCAGGTCATTCACGGGCTGACCGTCTCCGCTTTCGCCTCCGTTTCGCCCGACCCGCCGCTCGTCATGGTCGCCATCGACCACGAGCACAGCGCGTTTCCCCTGCTGGAACGTCCGGACGCCGTATTCGCCGTCAATATCCTCCACCAGGACCAGGTCGAGCTGTCCAACCGTTTCGCCTGGCTCAAGGACGAGGATCGTTTCAAAGGCGGTACGTGGACGACCGCCGTGACCGGCGCGCCTATCCTGTCCGACGCGCTGGCCTGGCTGGACTGCACGATCTATGCGCGCTACCCGGCGGGAACCCACCAGATCTACGTGGGCGAAGTACAGGCCAGCGGCACGCCGCGCTTCGAGCAGTCGCCGCTCGTCTACTGGAACCGGGGCTACCGCGCCCTGGCCCGGCGGGATCCCTCTGTGCTGGAGGAGGAGTAGCGGAATGCGCCGGCTGATTGCCTTCCTGCTGTTGCGCTGCCCGCATTGTTTCCGGGGCGCAATCTTCCACGGCCTGTGGGGTATGCACGAACGCTGTCCCGTCTGCGGTATCGTCTACGAGCGCGAGACGGGCTACTTTATGAACGCCATTTTCTTTGGCTACGTGCTGGGGTTTATCGCCATTCTGCCGCTCAACGTGCTGCTCTACGTGACCGACGCGCACCTGATCTGGTTCGCCGTTGGCACGCTGGCGACGCTGACGCTGCTGGCGCCGGTCATCTTCCGCTACTCCCGCGCGATCTGGATGCACCTGGACGAGATGCTTGATCCCCGGCCCGATTCGTTCCCCGACAAAGAACCACTAAGCCGGTAGGCCAGGCAACCCTGGCCTACCGGCGTGCGCGTTAGCAGTTAGGAGGTCAGGACCTCTTCAATGCGTTCCAGCGCCCAGTCGATCTCCTCGCGGGTGATGACGAGGGGCGGGGCGAAGCGCAGGACGTAGTCGTGCGTCTCCTTGGCCAGAATGCCGCGCTGATAGAGGGCCTCGGCAAAGCGACGGGCGGGCACGTTTAGCTCGACGCCGATGAACAGGCCCCGACCGCGCACCTCTTTGACGTAGTCGCTCTCGATGCGCTGGAGCCGGCCGAGGAAGTAGTCGCCCAGCTCCGCCGACCGCTCTACGAGCCCTTCGTCGATCAGGACCTTCAGCGCGGTGCGGGCGATGGCCGAGCCCAGGGGGTTGCCGCCAAAGGTGCTGCCATGGTCGCCGGGCTTGAACAGGCCCAACACCTCGTCGTCGGCCAGCACGGCCGAGACGGGGTAAAAGCCGCCGCTGAGCGCCTTGCCGACGATCATCACGTCGGGGCGGACGCCTTCGTGCTCGCTGGCGAAGAGGCGGCCCGTGCGGCCCAGGCCGGTCTGGATTTCATCGGCCATGAGCAGCACGTTGTTCTTGCGGCAGATGTCGGCTGCTGCGCTGAGGAAGCCGTCGGGTGGGATGACGACGCCGCCTTCACCCTGGATCGGCTCCACGAGGAAGGCGACGGTATTGGGCGTGATCGCGGCTTCGAGCGCGGCAACGTCGCCGTAGGGGATGGTCACGAAGCCCGGCGTGAACGGGCCGAAATCCTTACGGTAGCTCTCCTCACTGGAGAAGCCGACAATGGTGGTCGTCCGGCCGTGAAAGTTGCCGGCGCAGACGACGATCTCGGCGCAGTCATCTTCCACGCCCTTGACGGCATAGCCCCACTTGCGCGCCGCCTTAATGGCCGTCTCCACGGCCTCGGCGCCGGTATTCATGGGCAGCGCCTTTTCGTAGCCGGTCAGTTCGCATAGCTCCTGCAGAAACGGCCCCATCTGGTCGTTACGGAAAGCGCGCGAGCTGAGCGTCAGCTTCTGCATCTGCTGCTGCGCCGCTTCCATGATGCGCGGGTGGCAGTGCCCCTGGTTGACGGCCGAATAGGCAGCCAGGCAGTCGAGGTATTTGTTGCCATCGACGTCATACACCCAGACACCCTTGCCCTCACTCAGGACGACGTCCAGAGGGTTGTAGTTGCGGGCGCTGTATTTCTCCGCAAGCTGGATGTAATAGTCGCTGTTATGCTGTTGTGTCATGGTCTCCTCTCCTTATACAGGGAACATAAGCAGCGGCGCCGTAGCGCAGCCGCACTTCGGTCAACAATGAATCGATTAGGGCTCGAAGGCAACGCCGGGCTAGATGTAACCCGTCCAGTACAGGAGAAAGTAGGTGGGAAAAATCATGGGATTGACCTCACATTCGCTGTTCTCGACCGCCCGCAGGCAGAATAAGACCCGACGCCTACCCCTATTCTACCTGACCCGCCCGTACTTGTCACTCAGGATCGTCTGCCCTTCAGGCGACTGCAGCCAGGCCAGAAAGGCGCGCAGCTCGCCCTGCGGCTCTTCCGGCGAGACGAAATAGAGCGGCGTGCTCAGCGGGTAGTTCTGGCTCCCGGCGTTATTAGACGTCGGCTCCACGCCGTCGATGGCTACCGCCGCCACGCGTTCGTCCAGGGCGCCGATCATGGTGTAGCCGATGGCGCCGGGCTCCCCGGCGATTGCATCGAGCAGCGCCTCGTTGGTCGGCTGGACGAGCGTGCCAATCGCGGGGCGCTGTTCGGCCATGATCCGCTCAGTCAGCAACGCGCGCGCGCCGTCGCCGCGTTCTCTGCCGACGGGAACGACGGGCAGATTGGGGCCGCCCAGGCCCGCCCAGTTGTCGATCGCGCCGCTGAAGAGCCCCTGCACCTCCGCGCTGGTCAGGGCGCGCACGGGATTGTCAGGATGGACGACGATGGCGAGGCCGTCCAGGGCGACCGGGTTGTGCCAGTAGCCGTCGCCCCGCGGCGGCACGTGCACCAGCAGCGCGTCGAGCGTGCCCGCGTCCAGGTCGGCGACGAGGGCTGTCTCGTTGCCCTCCACGAAGGTGAGGCCGGCCTGCGGGTCCGTCGCCGCATAAGGCTCGGCCACGAGATCGCCGAGCGGGGCGGCGCTGCTGCTGAGCCCAATCGCCAGCAGCTCGGCGGCGGGGGGAGCCGCGAGCGTGGCCGGTGGGGGCGGCGCGGCGCGGCAGCCGATGGAAGCCAGCGCCAGACAGCCCCACAGCCAGAGGGCGAGCCGCTTCATGGCAGCACGACGAGCGCGATCAGGCCCAATACGGTGCAGTAGGCGGCGAAGAGGTAGAGGCTGTGGCTGCGCAGCCAGGCGAGCAGAAAGTAGATGCAGGCGTAGCCGGTGAGGGCCGCGGCGATAAAGGTGGCGGCGTAGAGCGTCCAGTTTGCGCCCTGATCGGCGGCCTGGAGCAGATCGACGAGCGCCAGCAACCCGGCTCCGGCGATGGCCGGAACGCCCAGCAGGAAACTGAAACGCGCTGCCGGCTCCCGGTCGAGACCGCGAATCAGGCCGGCCGTGATCGTGCTGCCGCTGCGCGAGATGCCCGGCAGCAGGGCGACCATCTGGAAGAGGCCAACGACGATGGCGTCGAGCAGGCTCAGCTGGCCAATCGACTTTTCCCCACGACGCAGCCGCTCGCCAGCGATGAGCAGGAGCGCCGTGCCCAGCAGAAAAAGGGCTGTGTAACGCGGCTCGCCGAATAACTCCTCAAAGAAATCTTCGAAAAGCAGGCCGGCGAGCCCGGCGGGGATCGTTCCGGCGACGATCAGCCAGCCCAGGCGCGCATCGGCCGTTCCCAGCGGCTGCCGGCGGGCGAGCCCCTGGACGACGCCGCGCACGATGGCCCAGAGGTCGCGCCAGAAGTAAATGAGCACAGCCACCATGGTGCCCTGGTGGGCAATGGAGACGAGCGTCAGGCCCGGCTCGGGCAGGCCAAAGAGCGCCGGAAAGAGCACCAGATGGCCGCTGCTGGAGATGGGGAGAAATTCGGTCGCGCCCTGGACGATGCCCAGAAAGATAGCTTCGATTAAGTCCACGTTATCCTGATTCCTTCTACGTAGTGCAAACAGCGGACGATGATATGCCTCTTGAGCCGGTTTGACCAACAGCCCGGCAGATGCCGGTCCCGGTGTATAATGGTGGCGTTCGGTCGTGTCAGGAGCCCGAGTTTGAGCGCCGTACGTTCTTCAGTACAATGGCGGCAGCCGGATGCCAGGACGGAGACGATGGACGAACACGACGCGGTCGAGATTCTGCGCTACGCCAACCAGTTGAAGCGGACGGCCCGCACCGGGTGGGTGCAGCGCGGTGTGGCCGAGGCCGAAGACGTCGCCGCCCATAGCTATGGGGTGGTTTTTGCCACGTTGCTGCTGGCCCGCCTGGTCGAGGACGCTATTGACCTGGGCCGCGCGCTGGCGCTCGCCGTGCTGCACGACCTGCCGGAGGCGCTGACGACGGACATCCCCTCGCCGGCGTGGCGGCTTCTGCCGGCCGGGCTGAAGGCGGGCGTGGAGCGCAGTGCGATAGAGACGATGCTCGGCAGCGCGCCGTTTGCCGGGGAATGGCTGGCGTGGCACGACGAGCTGACCCTCAACGAGAGCCCCGAAGCGCGCCTGGTGCACGACGCGGACAAGATCGACCTGTTCGTCCAGGCGCTCATCTACGAGGAGCAGAGCAGCAACAGTCACCTGCAGGAGTTCTGGAACGTCGAGCACGCCTTTCACTATCCGGTCGCCCAGGCGATCTACGAGGCGCTGG